>NZ_QPET01000030.1:0-90338 GCF_008368855.1 Bacillus sp. TE8-1
GTTCAGTTTTCAAAGAACTAAAAGCGGGTGAAGAGAATCGAACTCTCGACCAGAGCTTGGAAGGCTCTTGTTTTACCACTAAACTACACCCGCGTGGTCGGGAAGACAGGATTTGAACCTGCGACCCCCTGGTCCCAAACCAGGTGCTCTACCAAGCTGAGCCACTTCCCGTAATTGGCGCGCCCGAGAGGAGTCGAACCCCTAACCTCTTGATCCGTAGTCAAACGCTCTATCCAATTGAGCTACGGGCGCTTATTCATGATGTTTTTTCGTCGTTGTAATTTGGCGACTCAATTATCTTATCATACTACATTTTCAAATACAAGTACTTTTTTAAGATTTTTTTGGTGCGGCCGAGAGGACTTGAACCTCCACGGGGTTTCCCCCACTAGGCCCTCAACCTAGCGCGTCTGCCGTTCCGCCACGACCGCGCGGAAAAAACAAAAGTGAGCCATGAAGGACTCGAACCTTCGACCCTCTGATTAAAAGTCAGATGCTCTACCAACTGAGCTAATGGCTCGTAAATGGCTGGGCTAGCTGGATTCGAACCAGCGCATGACGGAGTCAAAGTCCGTTGCCTTACCGCTTGGCTATAGCCCATCGAAATAATTATCTTCTTTTCAAAGACAAATGTTATTGTAACATAATATCCAATAAAAAACAACTGCTATATAGCAGAAGTTAAAATGGCGGTCCCGACCGGGGTCGAACCGGCGATCTCCTGCGTGACAGGCAGGCATGTTAACCACTACACCACGGGACCATTTGGTTGCGGGGACAGGATTTGAACCTGCGACCTTCGGGTTATGAGCCCGACGAGCTACCGTGCTGCTCCACCCCGCGACAATACTATTCATATAAAATCATATGGTGGAGGATGACGGGATCGAACCGCCGACCCCCTGCTTGTAAGGCAGGTGCTCTCCCAGCTGAGCTAATCCTCCGAAGTGGTGACCCGTACGGGATTCGAACCCGTGTTACCGCCGTGAAAGGGCGGTGTCTTAACCACTTGACCAACGGGCCAATATGTATGGCAGAGAAGAAGGGATTCGAACCCTCGCACCGCGTTAGCGATCTACTCCCTTAGCAGGGGAGCCCCTTGAGCCACTTGGGTACTTCTCTGTATGGCTCCGCAGGTAGGACTCGAACCTACGACCGATCGGTTAACAGCCGATAGCTCTACCACTGAGCTACTGCGGAATAATGAAGACAATTTGTATCTTATAAAAATTCTCTCTGTAAGTCAAGAAGTTTTTAACAACATCTTGTTCAAACGTGACATGTTTATAATATACTGGATTGCGTTTTTACTGTCAAGATGTTTTCGATATCGGTTTGAGTTTCCCTTTACACTTTCCACAGACATATCTTTTTGTATTTATTTGACGCCTTCTTACATATTGAAGTGAACACTCCATACATTCATACTTATAAATCTTTTTTTCCTTCTCTTCATTAATCATTCGTTTACAAAAACGTGGTGCATCAACTTTCTTTAACAACTCACGAAAATCCCTGTCCCTGTGCTTATACCCTCTTCCTGCAATATGTAAGTGATAATGACAAAGCTCATGTTTAATAATCCCGACTAACTCTTCTTCACCATACACTTCGTAATATCGATAATTCAATTCGATATTATGACTCTTCAATAAATAACGCCCACCAGTTGTACGTAATCTATTATTAAACACTGCTTTATGTAAGAACGGCATCTCAAAGTATTGTAGTGACACTTCTTCCACTAGTCGCTGAATTTCTTGCTCATCCACTCTCATTCCTCCTAAACAAAAAAATATTTTTACACTTTTCTCCCTTCTTATACATATATTAAATAGTACATATACCCATCCTCATGTAAGAAGCGTGGTTTCTAAAAACAAAACATGAATAGAAATCCACTCACCAACCTCTCATCAATAGCATTTTAGATTTTTGAGAGCAGGATTAAACAAGGAGGGATTCCTATGCCTACGTGGCTAAAAAAACAAATGCAACGTGCATATTTCGAAAAAAACCGGTATCAAATTAAGTTATTAAATGAATGCTGGTTTTATTATAGCAAAATACATCAAAGCTCATAATCCATTACACTTTTTATTCCATAAAAAAAGAGCAGTTTCATCTGCTCTCTTCTCTTACTATTCAATCGGCAACATAGATAGTGCAACGCGTCCTTTTTTTGTATCAATATCATCTACCCATACTTTTACAATTTGCCCTACTGATACAACATCTAACGGATGCTTTACAAACTGTTTGCTAAGTTTAGAAATATGTACTAAACCATCTTGCTTTACGCCAACATCAACAAAAGCACCAAAATCAACAACGTTACGAACTGTTCCTTCTAATTCCATACCACGTTTTAAATCTTCTAATTTCAAAATCCCTTTTTTCAGAAGTGGTTTAGGCAACTCATCCCTCATATCGCGTTCTGGACTAATAAGCGCATCTATAATATCAACTAACGTCGGCTCCCCAACTCCTGTTTCTTGAGATAACTTAGAAATCTCTACTTCTTCCAATCTCTTTTGTAATTGCGGTTGTCCTACGTCATCTATCGATAACCCTAGACTCTTCAATAATAATTCAACATTTTTATATTGCTCTGGATGAATACCTGTTCGATCTAATGGATTCGCTCCTTCTAGTATACGTAAGAAACCTATACATTGTTCATACGTCTTTGCACCTAAACGTGGGATTTTCTTTAATTCCGTGCGCTTCGTGAATTTCCCATCTTCTTCTCTCTTTGCCACAATATTTTTCGCAACAGTTTTCGATAAACCTGAAACATATTGTAACAATGCAACCGAAGCCGTATTTACATTAACCCCAACTTGGTTAACAGCTGTTTCTACTACAAATGTTAATGATTCATTCAGTCTCTTTTGAGATACATCATGTTGGTATTGTCCAACCCCAACTGATTTAGGATCAATTTTCACAAGTTCAGCAAGTGGATCTTGCAGACGTCTCCCAATAGAAACGGCACTTCTCTCTTCAACTTGTAAATTTGGGAATTCCTCACGGGCTAAATCAGAAGCTGAATATACACTAGCACCCGCTTCATTTACAATAATATAAAAGACATCTCGGTTCACACTTTGTAATACATCTACTATAAACTCTTCTGTTTCTCTAGATGCTGTCCCATTACCAATTGCAATCATTTCAACTTGATATTTATCTATAATAGAAAGAACTTTCGTTTTTGCATCATCATATTTACGAACAGGTGGATGCGGATAAATAACATCGATATGTAGTACTTTCCCCGTATCATCTACTACAGACAATTTACAACCAGTTCTATATGCCGGATCTACCGCTAGCACGACTTTCCCTTTCATCGGAGGTTGTAATAATAAGTTACGTAAGTTCTCAGAGAAAATATGTATTGCTTGTTCTTCAGCTGTTTCTGTTAATTCTTTACGAATCTCTCTTTCGATTGAAGATTGAATTAATCGTTTATAACCATCTTCAATCGCTAATTGTACATAATGTGCACTTTTCGAATCGTTATCACGAATTACTTTCTTATTTAAGAAAGTTACTATCTCATCTACTGGCGGAACAACAGCAACTCTCAATATATCTTCTTTCTCGCCACGATTCATTGCTAATACACGATGTGGTACTACTTTTTGCAATGGTTCTTCATAACTGTAATACATTTCATATATATTCTTTTCATCTTTTTCTTCATCTTTCACGGACGAAGACATAACACCTTTTCTAAAAGTAACATTTCGAATCCAACTACGATACGCAGCTTCATCTGAAACCATTTCTGCAATAATGTCTTGTGCACCTTGTAAAGCTTCTTCTGCAGATTGCACTTCTTTCTCTACATTAATAAATTCCACTGCCTTTTTAGCCGGATCTTCTTTCTTATATAACAATAACCATTCAGCTAATGGTTCTAATCCTTTTTCTTTAGCAATTGTCGCTTTCGTTCTTCTTTTCTCTTTATATGGACGATATAGATCTTCTACTTCTTGCAACTTTGTAGCTTTAACAATTTGCTGTCGTAGCTCTTCTGTCAGTTTCCCCTTCTCATCAATAAGACGAAGAACTTCTTCCTTCCTATCTTCAAGTTGCATCATATATTGCCATCTCTCTAAAATCGTACGAATTTGCACCTCATCTAAAGAGCCTGTCCATTCTTTTCGGTAACGAGCAATAAATGGAACTGTGTTACCTTCTTCTGTTAATTGAATAACATGACGAACTTGCTTTTCGGTAAAGCCTAATTCTTTCACTAACATTTTCATTAACGCTTGTCGATTATCTACCATTTCCATATACAACCGTAACCTCCTCTATAATAAAAAAAGTTGCCCTTCAAAGAGAGCAACTTAAACTGCCGATTTAAAAATCTATTAGTCCTAAACTAATTTGTAACGCTTCATCTACACGACTCATCATCACTTCATCCAAATGAGTGATTTTGTCCGTTAAGCGTTGCTTATCGATTGTTCGAATCTGCTCAAGTAAAATAACAGAATCTCTCTCAAAACCATACTTTTTCGCATCAATTTCCACATGAGTGGGTAATTTCGCTTTTTGAATCTGTGCAGTAATAGCCGCTACAATCACCGTTGGACTAAAACGATTTCCGATGTCATTTTGAATGACAAGAACCGGACGAACGCCTCCTTGCTCAGAACCAACAACTGGGGAAAGGTCTGCAAAATACACGTCGCCGCGTTTTACAATCAAAATATTACCCCCCGCTAACTAAGCGTTCTACTGTATGAGCTGCTTCATACTCTGCTAAGAAAGCTTCAGATGCAATACCAAGATTAATTTTTCCCATTTCAATGTACCCACGTCGCATTGATTCATGTTGGTAGCGTTTCTTCGTCTTATGTTGACGCAATAACAATTGTGTTGCCTGGCAAATTAGTTCATGGCGATTCTTATTCTCTTGTTTTCCAATTCCGTCCAATTCCGTTACCATTTGCTTTGGCAACCGAACCACGATTTCAGTAGTTACACTTGATTCGGACACAAAAATACACCTCCACCGTCAACTACACACCCAAATATATATATGACACCTATTGTAATAATACCATTGTATGGAGCCTGTTGCAAAGACTTCCTTATTCCTTGCTTATGTTTTCCAATTCACAAACAAAACATTCATCTTCTTAAATTTTTTATCTCATAACTCACTAAAAACAATAGAACTCCTCTTCAAAACTTACGTGCAACTTATATAAAAAATGATTATAAGTAAAAAGCTTCTCATCAAAAAGAGCTTATTATCCAGCAATGAACAGTCACCCCAATGACAAGAAGCAATCATACTACCTTCTATATATTGTTCAAGTAATTAATTATCTCTACAACCTTACCATTCCGTATAAATATTCTTGGCACACGGAAACTGATCGTTGCAATAATTTCATAATTAATAGTCCCTGAGTATTCCGCAACCTCTGTAGCGCTAATATACTCATCTCCTTGCCTTCCAATAAGCGTAACTTTCGTACCAAGTGGCACTTCACAAGGAAGATGAATCATGAACTGATCCATTGTTACTCGCCCTACAATCGGTACCCTTTTACCATTTATAAGCACTTCAAATCCTTGTAACCTTCTAAGCCACCCATCTGCATAGCCAATCGCTACAGTCGCAATCCATTCTTCAGTTTTCGTTCGGTAGGTGACATTATAACTAATTCCATCACCTTTAATTACCTGTTTAATATGAGCGACTTTCGTATGAAGTGATAGCGCCGGTTCTAATTCAAATGGTAAAAAAGGACGTATTTCTACAGAAGGAGATAATCCATACATTGCAATCCCAATTCGCACTGCATTAAATGTAATCCCTTGAAAACGTAACGTCGCAGCACTATTAGCTGTATGAACAAACTTAGGATCCACTCCGAATTCTTTCAACCAACTTAACTGCTCTAAGAACGTGTTATATTGCTTATCAAAATAAGAAGTCTCAACCTCATCTGCCGTTGCAAAATGCGTGTATACTCCTTCTAACTCTAAAAACGGTGCACCCTCTAAACTCTTTAAAAATTCTTTTAGCTCTTTTCTTTCACGTATTCCAATTCTCCCCATACCACTATCAAAGTTAATATGGAATTTCATTACAGATGAACCATCCCAAAGTTTAATTGCTTCGTCCACCCATTCTTTTTGAAAAACAGTTAGCGCTACATCATTTTCAGCAGCTACATTTACATCACGCGGCGGCGAGGGACCTAATACTAAAATCGGCTCAGTAATACCAGCCCTCCGAAGCACTAAAGCCTCATCTAAAAAAGCAACAGCTAACCTTGTTGCACCTGCTTCTAATGCCGTTTTAGCCACCGGTACATAATCGTGCCCATATGCGTTTGCTTTAACTACAGCAAAAATCTCTACATTACTTGGGATGAACTCTTTAATATGTGTAACGTTGTTATAAATGGCATCTAAATCCACTTCCACCCAAGTGTCACGGTAAAATGGTGCTTCTTCCATAAATACACTTCCTTATACACGATATGCGAAGCTTATTCTTTTATATGCTTCTTTTATGAAATCCACCTTCAAACTAAGAAAAGACGTGGTGCACATATATCACCACGTCTAAGAAGTTTACTTCACCTGCTTCGCTGTAACTGAACGAGCAACCATTAACAGCTCCTTCGGCTCTAAACCTTTAGACACGAGCATATATTCTACTCCGTTATGCGACCACGTTACAGAGTCTTTTGTTAATGCACCAATCGTAAACCCAAGATCAACTGGTTCTCCACTTACACTTACCGCTGATGATGCCTCTGCAACTTTTGCCTTTTCTTGTATTAAAGTAAAGGATTTCTTATTTCCAGTGTATGTGAGTATCGCACGCTTGCCACTGTCTGTCTTCAACTCTTTTTCATCTTGCAGAGTCATACCTTGTGGTGTATCAAGTGGATACAAAATAGCAAACGGTTTGTCTTCTTTCGCTGTTGTTTGAACATCTACCTGCGCTCTAGACATATTTTGTTTCGTATCAAATGCACCTTTATCAAATTTCGCATCGAATTTCACTTTAGAGAAATCTACTTTCACAAGAACATTTTGATCATTATCCATTAACTTCACTGAAACTGGAGTCAAGTCGCTCTTATTCAATGTAATCTCTTGTCTCGGCAACATATTTTGATGTTGATAGTTTGTTTTTGTTTTAAAAATATAATACTTATCTGTTTTCTCAAAAGTAAGGTTTTTCTTGTCCTGCAAAATATCTCTTACAAGTGATTCATATAAATAAGCCTGGCTACTATTTTGCGGCCAATCACTTTGAAAACGGAAGCTCTTATTAAGCGCTGGCGTTAATACAAATACACCTTCTTCATTTCTCAAAATAATTTGGCTCTGATCTTTTTTTGCATTTTTTAAATTCACACGATAAAAAGACGGTTCCTTATGCCAAATCTCTACGTTATACTCTTGAGGCTCATTGCCTGTTTTAATAGATAATTTTGCCTCAGCTTGATAACTTTTCATCCCTTTTACTTTTGATTCTAAATCTCTCACGACATCATCTTGCTTCTTTTCCATACAACCCGCCAACACAAAAACGGTCAACAAACCGACAAGAACTAAAAACAGACGCCTTTTCATCAATTCAGCCCCTTTGCCCCTATAAATGAATGGAAGATGTACCTTCCTTATCGCTACCTCAAATATATGAGACAAAGATATAAAATATGCAGACTAGCGTGACGAGCTTTCTAAAACAACTTGAGCAACAGCAAATTCCTTACTATGACTAATTGATAAATGAACAATATGCTCTGTACTTGTAATCAGAATTGGCTTACCTCTTTCATCATTTTTCACTTCAATATCTAAAAAACTCACTTCTTTTCCGATACCAGTACCTACAGCTTTTGAATACGCCTCTTTCGCTGCAAACCTTCCAGCTACAAACTCTGTAAGGCGACTTCCTTTCAGCTCCATAGCAACATTACGTTCATTTTCCGTTAAAATACGTTCCATAAATTTAAGCTTTCCATCTAGCATTTTTTCAATACGATTTAATTCAATAATATCGATACCAATCCCTATAATCATTTCGAAATCCCCTTCTTCTATTTAACTTTCTTCTTTCATATTGATAAGAATAACAGAGAATCTTTCTGATGCAAAAGGGGTGATAGTAACCGTATGCTAATAAGATCCACTCATATTTCTTTACAACCGACTATTCTTACCTTACTGCTTATTCATTTAGTCATGATGATATTAGGCGACTTTTTTCTCTTACCACTGGCAGCCTCTAATGAATATATCGCGAAAGGAGAATGGTGGCGTGTCATAACTTCTCTTCTCGTACACGTAGACTTACAACATTTTCTTTCTAATAGTATTTTTTTGTTTGCTCTTGGTTCTTCTATCGAAAAGCAACTCGGACACTTTTCTTTTTTTATTCTATTTTTTCTCTCTGGAATTTCTGGAAATATTTCTTCTTATATTATTATGCCGCTTGAATATATTCACGCAGGTGCATCAGGTGGTATTTTCGGACTATTAGGTGCACAGTTATTTTTATTGTACAATCGATACCGCTCTTCAAAACCAAAAGAAATTGCCATTTTCTCAATTATGATACTTCTATTACTGCTATTTACTTTCTTTAACCCTTCTGCCAATCCGATCAGTCATTTAACAGGTTTAATAACCGGTGGCATTTTAACCCCTTTTTTAACAAAAAAAAACGATGGTGCAAAGCTTATTTAATATAAAAGCTTGCACCATCGATAATTTCTACATCTACTTGTTCACTTAAATCTCTCATTAATTGAAATAAAGACTCATCCTTCATCTTCGCCTCAATCATACAATCAATTTGCGGAACACTTCCCTTTATCCTTCTTAAAAAAGATAAAAATGCGTCTACATTAATATAATCTGCATGAGCTCTTGGATCTTTTCCCTCTCTAGGGCTAGAGATATGCATTTTAATCGGCAACAAAGACGTTTCCCACGTATGAACAACACGTGCCCAATCTTCATACCAATCTTCTTGCTCATTATTCATCATATGGTGATGCAAGTCAAATACGACGGGAATATCTAATTTTTCTCCTAAATATAATGTTTCCTCTAACGTAAAGGTTGTATCATCATTTTCTAATATAATCATTTCTTGAATACCCCTTGGGACATTCGACCAATTCTCTATAAAGCGCTCTAATGCAAGTTCTTTATCTTTATATCCTCCTCCAACATGCAGTACACATCGTTGCTTATGTTCAATCCCCATGCCTTTTAATAATTTTTTGTGCATCTGCAATGTTTTTACAGATTGTTTAAAAACACTCTCCTCAGGTGAATTTAGTACAACAAAATGATCTGGATGGAAATCAATTCTCATATTCATATGAACTGCATATTCACCTAGTTTTTTTAAATTTTCTTTTAACGGACGAATATAGTTCCACTCTAGCAATTCCTCATGATTCGCTAAAGGAATGAGCTTTGAACTGAGCCGAAAGAAAGATATGTCATGTCCTTTATTATGCTTTAATAAACGTAAACAATTTTCTAAATTGGAATTAGCAATTCTTTCAAGCTTACGAATTGCAGCATCACGATCATCTAATTTCTGAAACTGTGCATACGTCATCGTTTGAGATGGAGATGCATTCTTCAAATGTACACTCATCGCAACGTAACCAAGCCTTACAAGCATATAACAGCCCCTTTTCTATCATAACTATTATGTAGTATGCACAATTATAGAAATAAAAAAAGAGAATGCCCGCAAAGGGCATTCTCTTTTTTTATTAAGCTTGTGGACGGCTATGATGTTTTCTTTCGCCGCGTCCATTTGAAGAACCAGGGCGACCTTGGCCTTCACCTCTACGACCACGACTACCACCATCACGATTACGATCGCGGTTACCATCACGATTGCGATCACGGTTTCCGTCACGATTACGTCCATCACGGTTACGGTCACGATTACGTCCATCGCCACCGCCGCGTGCATCACGACTACGATTACGGTTACCATCACGGTATCCGCCTCCGTTACCGCCGCGTTTTTTAGAACCGCCGCCTCTTGAAACAACAGGTGGTTCTGATGTTAAAGCGATCGGAGTTGTATCCGGCTCTTTAGTCATCATTTTTAAAGCAGCAGCTACTACTGTTACAGAGTCATTTTCTTCTAACATTTCTTCTGCAATACGCTTGTAGTATGCTAAGTTTTCATTTTCAATTGTGCTTTGAAGCTTTTCAGCGATTAAACGTTGTTGACCTTCTAATGCCTCGTCAAGTGTCGGTGCATCCATACGGTCCATTTTACGTTTTGTTGTACGCTCGATATTTTTTAATTGTCCTGATTCACGTGGTGTTACAAATAGCATTGCAATACCTTTTTTACCTGCACGACCAGTACGACCGATACGGTGAACGTATGATTCTGGATCTTGTGGAATATCGAAGTTATATACGTGCGTTACGCCTGAAATATCAAGACCACGTGCAGCAACGTCTGTTGCAACAAGAACTTCAATAGAACCTTCTTTAAATTTACGTAATACAGACATACGTTTCGCCTGAGTTAAATCACCGTGAATACCTTCTGCAGCATAACCACGTAAGTTTAATGCTTCTGATAATTCATCAACACGACGCTTTGTACGACCGAATACGATTGCAAGCTCTGGAGATTGAATATCTAATAAGCGTGTTAACACGTCAAACTTTTTCTTTTCTTGCACTTCTAAATAGAACTGCTGAATGTTTGGCATTGTTACTTCTTTTGCTTTTACTTTAATGTGTTGAGGCTCAGTCATGAAACGCTCAGCAATACGGCGGATTGGATCCGGCATTGTCGCTGAGAATAGTAATGTTTGATGTGTTTCTGGCACATCTGTTAAAATTGCTTCAATGTCTTCAATGAAGCCCATGTTTAACATTTCATCCGCTTCGTCAAGAACAACTGTCTCTACGTTTTGCAGACGAAGTGTTTTACGGTTAATATGATCTAAAATACGACCCGGCGTACCAACAATAATGTGTGGGTGTTTTTTTAGAGCACGAATTTGGCGGTTAATATCTTGACCACCATAAATTGGTAAAATACGAACGCGTTTATGCTTACCAATTTTGTATAATTCTTCTCCAACTTGAATTGCTAATTCACGCGTTGGCGCGATAACAATACCTTGAACCGATTCTTTATGTGTATCCACTTTATCTAATAGTGGTAATCCGAATGCTGCTGTTTTCCCTGTACCTGTTTGCGCTTGCCCAATAATATCTTTACCTTGCAATGCATGTGGAATTGTTTCAGCTTGAATTGGTGTAGCCTCTTCAAAGCCCATACTTTCAACAGATTGCAGTAAAGAATCACTTAATCCTAATTCTCGAAATGTTGTCAATGTTACTTCTCCTTTTCTATCCTATACTTATCATTTAAAAAAAGGCGTTTTCCGAATTTGCGGAAAAGCCCTTTTCCTGAATGCTCACGTATATAAACGGGCGTATATTCTTCACGAAAATACTTCTAAACGTTATTACACTTTATCAATTATAAGTTTTGTATGTGTAAAAAGCAAACCCAACTGTTACCTTATTTTCATATTCAGAGTTTTTTTCTTCACTTTTATTTTTTTATATTTACTGTAAGCGCTTATTATAAGTTTCTTCTATTTTCGTAACTATCATCCCTATTTATATACACCAATTATTTCAACATCGTAATTACTTCTTCTAATTTCATACCGCGAGATGCTTTTATTAATACAACATCTTTCACATCGACTACTGCTTGTAAATCTTTTACTAACTCTTCTTTATTATCATACGCCTTTACACGTTCATTAGGGAAATTAATTTTCGCTCCTTCAGCAATTTGAGCCCCTAATCTACCGTATGTGAATACATGTGAGATTTTTGCTGGATCAATTAATTTTCCTACCTCATAATGGAACTGTACTTCTTGATCTCCAAGTTCTAACATATCACCGAGCACAACGATTTTTTTAGCAAAACCATCTAAACCATTCATTAAATGGAATGCTGCTTCCATAGCCGTCGGGCTTGCATTATAAGCATCGTTGATAATTGTTAAACCACTATTTGTTTTCACAATTTCCATACGCATGCCCGTCATTTGAAGTGTTACTAAACCTTCTTTCATCTCTTCCCACGTTACACCAAAATGTTTCGCAATTGCCATTGAAGCAAGTGTATTATACACATTATGTTTTCCTAACACCGGTAAGTAGAATGAAATATTTTCATCTCTATTCATTTTGAAATGTGTCCCAGTTGCTTGTAATGTTACAGTCGTTGGATAATAATCGTTTGCTCTTGCATCACCAAACGTAACCGTTTCTGCTGCTAAATTCATTCCAGGAACACGATTCGTTAATAAAGGCTCATCTCCGTTATATACGAACACGCCACCTTCTTGTAATCCTGTAACAATTTCTAATTTCGCTTCAGCAATTGCCTCACGAGATCCTAAATCCATTAAATGTGCCTCACCAATATTTGTAATGATAGCTGCATTAGGACGAGCTAACTTAGATAAGAATTCAATTTCGCCTCGGCTTGACATACCCATCTCTAATACTGCTACTTCTGTATTTTCTTCTAAGTTTAAAATGGTAAGAGGTAATCCGATATGGTTATTGAAGTTCCCTTCTGTTTTTTGCACTTTGAATTTAGTCGCAAGAAGACTTGTTACAATATCTTTCGTAGATGTTTTACCGTTACTACCCGTTACACCTACAACTTTAACATCCAATTGATCGCGATAGTTTTTCGCTAACATTTGCAATGCCGATAGCGTGTCTTCTACAAAAATAACCGGAAGATTCTCAGGTGGATTCGCTACATCTTTCATCCATAATGTAGCCACAGCTCCATTTTCAACAGCTTTATCTACAAAAGCATGCCCATCGAAGCGCTCCCCTTGAATCGGAACATACAAGTTTCCTTTTTCAATTTTTCTCGTATCAATAGACACGCCTTGAATAGTAATTCCCTCATATTGCTCTGCTAATTCAGTACCATTTACCATCTGTTCCACTTGCTTTAACATTCGCTTTATCATATATAAACGCTCCTTACATAGAGGAAGCACTATTCCTATGAATAGTGCTTCCTCCTTTTTTGTTAGATTGTATATTTAATTTTTTGTTTTTCTTCGTGACGTTCAATCGCTAAACGAATTAGCTCTTCGATTAATTCTGGATACGGTAACCCAGTATGTTGCCATAATAGAGGGAACATACTGAACGGTGTAAATCCTGGCATTGTGTTTACTTCGTTAATATACACTTCTCCATCTTTCGTTAAGAAGAAATCAGCTCGCGTTAAACCTGCACCGTCTAATGATTGGAATGCAATAATCGCATCACGCTTAATTACATTAGATTCTTCTTCTGTCATTTCAGCTGGAATAATTAGCGCCGTATCACCATCGATATATTTCGACTTATAATCATAGAAGTCCTTTTTCGGAACGATTTCACCTACAACTGAACATTTCGGCTCATCATTACCTAGTACCCCAACTTCTACTTCACGACCTACAATATTTTCTTCTACAATAATTTTGCGATCAAATTGGAATGCCTCTACAAATGCATCCTCAAGTTCTTCACGATTTTTACACTTATTAATACCAACACTTGAACCAAGGTTCGCTGGTTTTACGAAGCAAGGATATCCTAACTTATCTTCTACTTTAGAATAAGCTTCCTCACGATTTTTTTCCCATGCACTACGAATGAAGGATGCATATTTTGCTTGTTTTAAACCAGCCTCTGCAAAGATGTTTTTCATAACAACTTTATCCATACCAGCAGATGATGCTAGAACACCATTTCCTACATAAGGGATATTCATTAATTCTAATAGTCCTTGAACCGTTCCATCTTCACCGTTTGGTCCATGTAGTAATGGGAAAATAACGTCAATAGCGTTCTCCTCAGAAGCTGCAGATGGGATAATTTCTGTACTTAATGATAACGGAGAAATCGCATTTTCTGCACCGCTCATTTTTAAAGCTTCAACATCTGTTACTTCGCCTTCAATACGCTCACCGCGTATCCATTGACCTTGTTCTGTAATATAAATTGGATGAATCTCGAATTTATCTTGATTTAACGCTTTAATAGCAGCAAGAGCCGTCTGTAGCGAAACTTGATGCTCAGCTGATTTTCCACCATATAATAAACCTAATTTAATTTTCGTCAATGAAATCACCCTAACCAATTGTTTTCATTTTTCTATTTTAGCACTTTTTATAAAAATAGGTAGTTCCTATTTGAAATAAAATGTAACTTCCATAAATAATTAAATAACATCACTTATTGGTTTTTCATTTCATTTTCTATATAACTACACAAAATAAAATGGCAATCTAATCTAGTTATGTACCTAAAATATGTAGAAATCCCCTTTTTTGTGTATGTCACCTATTCACTAAGAAGATTGTTTGGTTAGTGTGTCTTTTTGCCTTTGCTCCACAAGGCGATCTAAAGAAACATATACAATACCTGCAACTACACATCCTACAGCTAAAATTGTAAATAGAAAGTGACCAAGTAATCGATCTAATAAAAAACCGCCCAAAAGTGGACCAAATGCGCTTCCTGTAATCCACTGCAAACTTGCAGCTCCCATATAAGTCCCTCTCAAATGCTCAGGGGCCAAATTTGCTACAAATGTCATCTGTACAGGCGACATAATCATCTCACCTAACGTATATATAGCATAAACGAACAGTAGTATTATTAAAATAATTGTAGCATTTGTATTAAATTCTCCAAACCACTTCGGTAACCACCCTATAAAAAATAATCCAATCCCGAATAAACACGCACCATATAACATCGTCTTCCCGACTGGTTTATCCGTAGCCCATTTTGAAATTTGAAATTGGAATAAAACAACTAATAGTCCGTTTAACGCCATTAAATATGGATATGGATTATTCGTTCCAAAAATATGCTTCATTTCATTATCAAAATGTAGTGGCAACATGCCTTCGGTTTGAGAAAACCCCATCGAAATGATAATGCCTGCTAATAAGTAAATCATTAATGCCTTATCTCGCATTACAATTTTCCAAACTGCCCCAGCTTCCTTTTCTTTATGTTCTTCCTTATCTGTCCTTTTTGGCATCGTCTCTTGAATAAGAAGTAATACAAGTAACGCATAAAATAGCATTGTAGAAGAGGCAATAATAAACACAAGGTTCTTTGACAACACAACTACTGATGCTCCCATTATCGGACCAATCGCAGCACCTATATTGTGTCCCATTCGTAATAAACCATATGCCTCTGTTCTTTTTTCTGGTGCCGTTACATCCGCGACCATAGCTGATGCAGCTGGATGAAATAAAGAATTACTCAACCCTAAAAAAATAGATAAAATTGCATATGGAATAAATCCTTCTATAAATAGAAAACCGAGCATTAATAATGCATTACTTGCCATAGAAAATATCATAATAGGCTTTCTTCCATATATGTCAGCAATTCTCCCTCCTATAAGTGATCCAAAACTTGCAGCAATTGGAGAAAGCGCCATAATAACCCCAACTTCCAACAACGAATCTACCTTATCTTTTAAATATAATGCAAAAAAAGGCATTAACATCATCATTGCAATTCCATTTAACGTCTCTCCAATAAATCGAATCCATACGTTACGGTCCATCTCCCTTAACTCACGCCACGTATTTTTCATCATTTCACCCCTTTAGTTAGCCAACAATTATCTTATAATAAGTTCAGAAAAATGTAAATTTTCAAATAAAAAAAATCCATTCTAACAGAATTAGAATGGATTTTTTCGCTTATAAATTCGCAACATCTTCTTCTTTTTTACTATTATTTAAAGCACTATGTTTTCGGCTATATAAGAAGTAAACCGCTATACCAATAACCATCCATATCCCAAAACTAATCCATGCTGTCCCCGATAATTGAAGCATTAAGTATAAACAGAAAATCACTGTTAATGCTGGTAAAAATGGTACAAGCGGAGCCTTAAATGCCCTTGGTAAGTCTGGATGAGTTCTTCTCATTACGATTACCGCAACAGCTACGAGTGCAAATGCTGACAATGTCCCCATATTTACAAGATGTGCTAAAACATTTAAATCTATTAATCCTGAAATCAGTGCCGCAATAATCCCCGTTGTCCATGTATTTAAAAATGGCGTTTTAAATTTTGGATGAACTTTAGCAAGACGCTTCGGTAGTAAACCATCTCGGCTCATCGCATAAGAAACACGAACTTGCCCATACATCATAACTAGCATTACTGTTGTAATTCCTGTAATTGCTCCTACTGAAATTACCCCCGCTAAACCATCTTGTCCAATAAATTGAAGTGCAAAAGCAACTGGATCTGATATATTTAGCTGTCCGTATGGAACAATTCCTGTCAAAATAAGCGAAACAACGATATAAAGAACTGTACAAATTAATAACGATGCAATAATACCAATTGGTAAATCACGTTGCGGACGTTTCACTTCTTCTGCCGCTGTTGAAACTGCATCAAATCCTATAAATGCGAAGAATACTGTAGCCGCTCCAGCCATTACACCATCTAAACCAAATGGCATAAAAGGCGTCCAGTTTTCAGGTTTCACATAATTAAAACCAGCAAAGATAAAAATAAGAACAACTGCTATTTTAATAAATACCATAATGTTATTTACTCGTGCACTTTCACGAACACCCCTAGATAAAAGAACTGTCATCACTAAAATAATTAGAACTGCAGGTAGATCAATTATTCCACCCTTACCTGTACCAGGAGCCGAGGAGAGAATAGTCGGAATATGAATTCCAAACCCCTTTAATAAAGATTGAAAATATGCAGACCAACCGTTCGCTACAGCAGATGTAGCAAGTAAATATTCCAGCATTAAGTCCCAGCCAATTAAAAATGCGAATACTTCCCCCATCGTCGCGTATGTATACGTATACACACTGCCCGAGACAGGAACTGAAGAAGCAAATTCAGCATAACAAAATGCAGCAAAGGCACAAGCTAGAGCGGCAATCGCAAATGATAATATAATAGCTGGCCCAGAATGTTTCGCTGCCACAACACCCGTTAGAACAAAAATACCAGTTCCAACAATTGCTCCGATTCCAAGCATAGTTAAATCTAGCGCGCCCAATGTTCTTGCTAACGTTTTTTGCTTACTTTCTTGCATTAACTTTGCAATTGGCTTCTTTTGAAAAATTTGCTTCATCTTTCACCCCTCCAAGTTTTAAATTTTCTGAAAATTTTTAATTCGCTTTTTTATTTTACTCATTACGCTTTTCCTAGTCAATACTTTTGTCGAAACAAGTAGAAATTCTTCTGAATATGCACAATCCTTATTATTCTTTCTATATATCTTTCCATTATTTTTTTGGTATTATTATACATGTCGATTCCGTGAAAAAGGCATGCCCCCTTATTGAGAGCATGCCTTTTTTCACTTATTTCACAGTATATGAACCTTGTTCAATCCAGCTATACATATACTTTTCATCTTCTGTTTCATGTGCTTGTTTTACAATACGAAGCGGACGGAATGTGTCTATCATAACAGCTAATTCAAGCGTCTCTTTCTTCCCTATACTTGCCTCTGTTTTCCCCGGATGCGGTCCATGGGGAATCCCGCTCGGATGAAGTGTAATAGAACCTTCTTCCACACCTTTGCGACTCATAAAGTTTCCTTCTACATAGTAAAGAACTTCATCACTATTAACATTACTATGATAATATGGTGCCGGAATTGACTCTGGATGATAATCGTATAAACGTGGTACGAAAGAGCAAATAACAAAATTATGTCCTTCAAATGTTTGATGTACTGGCGGTGGCTGATGAATGCGCCCTGTAATTGGTTCAAAATCCTCTACATTAAATACCCACGGATATAAATAGCCATCCCATCCCACAACATCTAACGGGTGGTGTCCTAAAACATGTTTATGCATATAGCCTCTTGATTTTGTCATTACGACAAACTCGCCTTTTTCATCATATGTCTCTAATTTTTCTGGACCACGAAGATCTCTTTCACAAAACGGACTATGCTCTAACAATTGTCCGTATTCATTTCGATAACGACGCGGCGTTGTAATTTGGCTATTCGCCTCTACAACAAGAAACTTAGTCTCTCCTTCATCTGGAATAACACGATAAATCGTTCCAATTGGAATCGTTACATAGTCGCCTTTTCTATAGTGAATCGTTCCAAACATCGTTTCAATTTTCCCTGTTCCATAATGAACAAATAACATTTCGTCGCCATCACCATTACGATAGAAATAATCCATTTTTTCTGTTGGACTCACTACTCCAATTAATAAATCTTCATTTCCAAGTATGAAATTCCGTCCACTTATTGCATCACCACTTTTTTTACTTTCTTTCGTTCGAAAGTGGCGATGAGAAAGAGCAACATCCTCTTCATACTGCAACTGACAAGAATGCGATAATGCAGAATGACCTACTTCTGTCGGCATATAATGATGATACAAAATAGACTGCGTACCAGAAAAACCTTTTGTTCCCATTACCTGTTCACGATAAAGCGATCCATCTTTTTTACGAAATTGTACATGTCGTTTATGAGGTAGTTCTCCCATGTGACGATAAAACATGCCCATCACCCGCTTCCTTTTCTTTTTTGATCGTATTACGTAGTGTACCTAAACCAGTAATCGACAGTTCTACAACATCTCCATCTTGTAGCCACTCTTCTGTACCCAGTTCTAAAATACATCCTGTTCCTACTGTCCCAGAACCAATCACATCTCCTGGATATAACGTAACGTCCTCTGAAGCACGTTCAATCATTTCAGCAAATGTATAGTAAATATCTTGGAAGTTTCCTTTTGATAATAGTTTTCCATTTACATGAGCAGTCATTTCTAAATTATATCGATCACCATTACGATAAACGTCTAATTCCTCTTTCGTAACAAGATGTGCTCCTAAAGAAGTTGCAAAGTCTTTTCCTTTCGCTGGACCAAGACCTACTTTCATTTCTGTTGCTTGTAAGTCTCTCGCACTCCAGTCGTTCATAATACAATAACCAAAAATATATTCCTCTGCTTGCTCACGAGAAATATTTCGCCCTTCTCTTCCTATTACGCAAGCAATCTCCAACTCATAATCAAGCTTTTTAGACTTTTTCGGACCAATTACAAAATCACTGGAACCAATTACAGCACGATGATTAGTAAAATAAAAAACCGGAATATCATACCATTCAGGCACAACATCTAATCCTCTTCGTCCGCGAGCTGTTTTTACATGTTGTTCAAATGCGTAAAAATCTCGAATACTACTCGGATTAGGAAGAGCAGCTGTCAATTGTACTTCTTCTAAAGCATATATACCCTTATTTGGATTCTTAATATTCCGCACTACTTCTACATACTCATCCGCTTTCTCTAAAAAAGCAATCATAGAAGAAGGGATTTTCCCTTCACTAGCAAGATTCATATCTATTACTTTGTCACCTTCAAGCCATCCAGCCCGTAGTTCTTTTGAAGGAAGACGAAATGTAACAAATTTCATCCTGATTCCTCCTTATAAAAATGAAATTTCCACCAGCAAAGGGACTTTTGCTGGTGGATATAAATCTTATAAGTTTCCGCGACGCTCTTGTTCTCTTTCAATTGATTCGAATAACGCTTTAAAGTTTCCTTCACCAAATCCACGAGAACCTTTACGTTGAATGATTTCAATAAATAAAGTCGGGCGATCTACAATTGGTTTCGTAAAGATTTGTAGTAAGTAACCTTCATCATCACGATCTACTAAGATCTTTAATTCTTTTAACTTATCAATTTCTTCATCGATTTTTCCAACTCGTGCAGTTAACTCATCATAATAAGTATCAGGTGTATCTAAAAACTCCACCCCATTTGCACGAAGCGCTTCAACTGTTTTAACAATATCACTTGTTAATAAAGCAAGATGTTGTACACCAGCTCCATTATAGAATTCTAGATACTCTTGAATTTGTGACTTTCTCTTTCCATCTGCTGGTTCGTTAATAGGAAACTTAATACGACTTCCATTCGTCATAACTTTCGACATTAACGCCGAATACTCTGTACTAATATCGTCATCATCAAAATGAATCATTTGTTTAAAGCCCATAACATTCTCGTAATAACTAACCCACTCTTCCATTTTTTCAACATTACCAACTACATGATCAACAGCAATTAAACCAGACTCTTCAAATGGAATATTAAATTCTACCTTTTGGAATCCTGGCATAAATGCCCCTTTATAATTTTTACGCTCTACAAGCGTATGAATTGTATCACCATACGTACCAATAACTGCTTTTTTCAATGTACCGTCCTCATCTGTTAATTCCTGCGGTGGAGCAATTGCGACGGCACCACGTTTCACTGCTTCTGAGTATGCTTTATCAACATCATCAACAAGTAGTGCCACATCCTTCACGCCATCACCATGAGTCTTTACAAACTCTGCAATACGATTTTCACTACTTAAAGCTCCAGACACAACGAAACGCATATTTTTTTGCACAAGAACATAAGATACCTTTTCACGGTTTCCAGTTTCTAATCCAGAGTAAGCCACAATTTTGAATCCGAACGCTCTCGCAAGATAATAACTCGATTGCTTCGCATTCCCTACGTAAAATTCCAAATGATCTACATCACGTACTGGAAAAAAGTCCTCCATTTGTGCAGCTAGCGTATCCATAGATTTTTGTTTCATAATATCTTCATCCCCCTGTAAATAGATTAAATGGTCCATACTTAAAACCAACCGAAAACGCTTCCAACATTAATTAATAGAAATTAGTTAGCAAGCTAACAAATTCTGACCTTTAAAATTTTCTATCTTTTCTGTTAAATTCCTCTTTTTTTCTTACATATAAAATTCGACTTTTTTCTCTTTGAAATAAAGCGGGATTTTATTCAGTGGATTTTTGATTATTCGTTGAATCAAGTTTCAACCGCAGCGTTTAATTAGCCATGAATGCTGGATAATGAGGTAACTTTAATACTTGAGGGGATATAAGAAGAATATAAAAAAGACTCCAACATATTAACTACTTACTAATACGTTAGAGTCTTTATTTTTTTTGAATGATTGTATTTATATATCTCATACTAATACATTTGCAAGGAATAGAATAAATGATGTTAATATTACTGCTCCACCTAAGGATCCTAATAAATCTGTTTTTGTTACTTGAAACACTTGTTCACTGTTCATATCCCTCATTCTCCTTCCTTTTTTGTTTGATTTAAAACTTCTATTATACTAATACACTTGATAAAAATACGATTAATGCTGTTAATACTACCGCTCCACTTGCTGATCCTACGAAGTCACCTTTTGTTACTTGTAATACTTGCTCTTTCATATCTTTCATTCTCCCTTCTTTTTCCTTTGTTACAAAGCTTCTATTATACTAATACGCTTGATAGAAATACGATTAACGCTGTTAATACTACTGCTCCACTTGCTGATCCTACGAAGTCACCTTTTGTTACTTGTAATACTTGCTCTTTCATATCTTTCATTCTCCCTTCTTTTTCTTTTGTTACAAAGCTTCTATTATACTAATACGCTTGATAGAAATACGATTAACGCTGTTAATACTACCGCTCCACTTGCTGATCCTACGAAATCACCTTTTGTTACTTGTAATACTTGCTCTTTCATATCATTTATCCTCCCTTTTTATAAGTTATCTATATGTAATTTTTAAGAAATGTTTATTTCATAGTTTTTATGTTAACGTTACATTAATTTTGATAACGTAACGTTTGTAACATTAATGTAACATAACTATTATTACGTTGCAATATAATTACGTAAAATTTATTACACTTTTTTTACGTTTTTTTATAATAACCCTCAAAAACCTTTATTTAATGCGTTTTTCACTAAGTTCACGTTTGTAACATTTGTGTAACATTACAGTCATAAAGTGAAATGTAGTCATATTCCTCCCTATTTTTGTTATAAATCGTTTATTTAGTGACACTAAACCTATCTAATCTTTTACTTACTTTTAATATGAGATAAAATACCGTCTTTCCAAGATAAGTTTATATGTTTCCTCTATATAACTATGTATAATGAAAACAAAGAGGTGGTCATTTTGAAATTAATCGCATTAGATATGGATGGTACACTACTATCATCTAATCTTGAAATCTCCAAAGAAAACCTACAAGCAATCCAAACTGCACAAGAAGCTGGTCATATTGTAATGATCTGTTCTGGTCGTGCGAAAGAGGATGCTTTAAAGCTATTGGAAGAATATAAATTATCTCTTCCAGTCGGAGCAAGCAATGGGGCTATTGTTTATGTGGATGGAAAAGTAATTAACTCGCGTTGTATACAAAACGACAAAGTGTACAAACTTGCAAAATTACTAGAATCTGAAGGTTTCCCATATAAGCTATATACGAATAAAGGAGTTTATTCTCCATATACATGGCAAGATCAAGTGATGCAAGCATTCGAAGAAAATAAGCATGCGCTTGATGTTACATTAGAGGAACTTGAACGAATTACAGAAAAGCAAAAGAAATCGAACCTAATTACTGATTTCAAAGAAATAGAAGATGTTGTAAATAACCAAGAACTAGAAATATCTAAATTCTTCATTTTAACGTTTAATGCAGCGCATCGCGCACAACTATTAAGTATATTACAAGAAGATGCTGATATTATGGTTACAGCATCAGCTCCTACTAACTTAGAAATTATGGATAAGAATGGACATAAAGGAAACGGGATACAGCAGATGGCAGCTCATTTTAATATCCCTATTGAAGATACAGTTGCTATTGGTGATAATTTTAATGATGTACCGATGTTAGAAGTAGCAGGCTTATCTGTTGCAATGGGCAACGCTGAAGAAGATGTAAAAAAGCTATGTGATGTTGTAACATTAACAAACAATGAACATGGTGTTGCTCACGCAATCGAGCAATTTGTATTGAAACAAACTTCATCTAGTAAATAAAAAAGGACTCTTTCAATTTGAAAGAGTCCTTTTTTATACGTGATGACAAGCAACAAAATGCTCTGCACCAACATTACGGAATTCTGGTACTATTTTTTTACAAACATCCGTCGCAAATGGGCAACGTGTATGAAAACGACAGCCCGAAGGTGGATTTGCCGGACTTGGAATATCCCCTTCTAGTATAATTCGCTCTCGCTTCACTGTTGGATCTGGTATTGGAACAGCTGATAACAATGCTTTCGTATAAGGATGTAGCGGATTGGTAAATAACTCATCACGCGGTGCTGTCTCCACAATCGTACCTAAATACATAATTCCGATTTTCGTACATAAATGTTCTACTACACTTAAATCATGCGAAATGAATAAATAAGATAATCCCTTTTTCTCTTGTAACTCACTAAATAAATTAATAATTTGTGCTTGGATAGATACATCTAGTGCCGCCACAGGTTCATCAGCTACAATAAATTCCGGATTTAATACCATAGCTCTTGCGATTACGATACGCTGACGTTGTCCACCAGAAAACTCATGGGGATACCGGTCAATATGATAAGGAGCTAACCCACATAACTCCAATACTTCAATTACCTTTTCACGAACATTTTCTTTCGTCGCTAATCCGTGGGCCAACATTGGCTCTCCAAGCGCTTCTCCAATTCTCATTCTCGGATTTAATGAGCTAAATGGATCTTGGAAAACGAGCTGCATATTAGGGCGATGTTTTCTTAATTCATCCTTGGATAAAGAATGAACATCTTTCCCTTTAAACTTCACTTCTCCCTCCGTTTTTTGAACGAGGCGTAAAATTGTTTTTCCTATTGTTGTTTTTCCGCTCCCTGATTCGCCAACGAGACCAAACACTTCACCTTTATTAATAGTAAAACTTACTCCATCAACCGCTTTTACATGCCCAATTGTTCTACTAAATACGCCACCCTTAATTGGAAAATATGTCTTTAGATTTTTCACCTCTAATAATGGTTCACTCATTGTTCCGCACGCTCCTCATATAGCCAGCAAGCTACTTTATGATTTTCATCATTTACATTTAGATTTGGGGCTTCTTTTTCACATATTTCCATACAATGCTCACAACGCCCACTAAAGTAGCAAAACTCACCTAAACCAACTAAATTCGGAACTTGCCCTGGAATAGAATATAGTTTATCTATTCGTTTTCCCATTACTGGTTTTGATTTCAATAATCCTTTCGTATAAGGATGTTTTGGATTTTGGAATATCTCTAGTACTGGGGCTTCTTCAATAACTTTCCCGCCATACATAACGACAACATAATCAGCCATTTCCGCTACGACACCTAAGTCATGTGTAATTAATAAAATCGACGTTTTAAATTCTTCTTTCACTTGTCTTAGTAGATCCAATATTTGAGCCTGAATAGTAACATCAAGAGCTGTTGTTGGTTCATCCGCAATTAATAACTTAGGATTACAACTAAGTGCAACAGCAATCATAATACGTTGTAACATCCCGCCGCTCAGTTCATGCGGATAAGAATGGACGATTTCATCAGCGCGGGCTATGCCAACTTTACGAATTAACTCAATTGCCTTCTTATATGCTTCATTTTTACTAAGTAATTCATGCTCCCTTAACGTTTCTACAATTTGCTCTCCTACAGTGAAGACGGGGTTTAGCGATGTCATCGGTTCTTGGAAAATCATCGCAATATCATTCCCTCGTAAACTACGAAGCTCTTTCTCTTTCATTCCTAAAAGACTTTTTCCTTCATATAAAATATCTCCACCTACTACACTGCCTGATTCAGCAATAAGTCCCATAATAGATAACGCCGTTACACTTTTTCCGCAACCAGATTCACCTACAACACAAACAGTTTCACCTTCTCGAACAGAAAAACTAACATGATTCACAGCTTTTACTGTCCCTTCTTCTGTCTGAAAGTGTGTTTGTAAATCTTTCAGCTCTACTACCGCTTTACTCATATCTCCTCACCTACCGTCTCATCTTTGGATCTAATGCATCACGAAGTGCATCACCAAGTAAATTAATTGATACAACTGTTATAAAGATTGCAAAACCAGGCGGAATCCATAACCATGGACGCTTTTGGAAATCGATTAATGAGTTAGCTGCGCTAATCATGTTCCCCCATGATGGTGTAGGTGGAACGACTCCGAGACCTAAGTAACTTAGTGCGGATTCTCCCAAAATAGAACCTGCAACACCTAATGTAGATACGACAATTAAAATGGGTAAAACATTAGGTATTAAGTGATATATAATTTTCCGGTAATCTTTTATTCCTAACACATCCGCAGCTTGCATAAATGCTTGCTCCCTAAGTGATAAAATTTGCCCTCTTACAAGGCGTGCAAGCCCTGGCCAACCTACTAAACTTAAAATAATCATAATGACATACAAACGATAATCAGACGGTACTTTCCACTCTGATAAAATCGCACCCATTATAATAAGTAACGGTAATCCTGGCATCGACATTAAAATATCTGCAAGTCGCATAATAATATTGTCCACAATACCACGATAAAAACCTGCAATCGCTCCTAATAAAGCTCCAAGTATAACCGATAAAACCATTGAAGCTAAACCAATGGTTAATGAAATACGTCCCGCTTGCATAAGCCTTGTTAAAATATCTCTTCCTAATTGATCTGTACCAAGCCAATGAGAAAAACTAGGTGGTTTGTTAATGAGCGCAACTTGTATTTTTCCTGATGCATATGGAGAAAAGAACGGACCGATAAAACAAAATAAAAACATAAAAATTAATGCATAAAACCCTACAAGTGCCATCTTATTTTTCTTTATCTTTTTAAAAGCTTGTCGCCATGGTGATGATTCATTTCTTCTCTTTTTTTCTTTTTTTTCTGTAATTACTGTAACAGTCTCCATTTCTTTCCCCCTTACTTCAACCGAATTCTTGGATCAACAACTGCATATACGATATCTGCTAAAAAGTTTGAAACGATTGTTAAACAAGAAAGAAACATCGTAAATGCCATCAATACTGTATAGTCACGGAAATTTAATGCTTCTAATTGAATATTACCAATCCCTGGCCAATTAAAAATTTGTTCAATAATAATTGCCCCAGAAAACAATCCAGGTAATTCAAATGCTAATAACGTAATTGCCGGTAAAATTGCATTTTTTAATGCATGCTTATAAATAACCGTCTTCTCCTTCAAACCTTTCGCTCTTGCTGTTCGTATGTAATCTTGTCTTACAACCTCTAACATACTTGTTCTAAAATAACGAGTTAGCGAGCCGACCCCAAGAAGTGTCAAAATAAATACTGGTAAAATCATATGTTTTGCAACTTCTATCACGTAAGCAAATCCTGTTGAATTACTGCCAACATCAATCATTCCACCTATCGGTAATAACTTAAAGTCAACCGCAAACACCTTAATTAAAAACAAACCGATAAAGAATGAAGGGAATGACATTGCTGCAAAAACACCGATTGTTACAAGTTTATCGAATAAAGAATGTTGCTTCGTCGCCGAGAATACACCGATAATAAGTGCAATTAGCCAAATAAAAAACAATGCAATAATTGCTACACTAAAAGAATTCCAAATAAATTTATTTAATAATGACGTTACAGGCTCTTGATATTGAAGCGAGAAGCCAAAGTCCCCTTGCAATGCATTACCTAACCAATGAAAATAACGCTCAACAATTGGTTTGTTCAACCCATATAACTCCCTCAGTTCAGCTGCTCTTTCCGGTGTAATTTTCGGGTTTGAATCAATATAATCCCCAGGAAGAAGTGCGAACAGGACAAAGATAATAATTGATGTACCAAGCAGTGTAGGAATCATTTGTAACAACCTACGAACAATATATGTTTTCACCCTTTTTCTCTCCAATCTTATGCTTAAAATAGAAGAACATTTTTTCAAAGCGGCACATTACTAACCGAATGAAAAAATGTCTTCTACTTATACATTCTTATCGTTATTTTTCAAATGATAATACTGGTAAGTTTGCACTAATACTGTTGTACTTTTCAGGATCAATTCCTTTTATATTCCCGTTATAACCAGTAATTGTTCTACGGTAGTTTAATAGAATTACTGGTGGATCATCACTTAATTCTTTATACAATTCTTTATAAATAGGTTTACGCTTTTCGATATCTACAGTTTCAATACCTTTTTGAATTAGCTCATCTACTTTTGCATTCTTATAACCAAGACTAGTTTCATTTGCAGTAGACAAATATTCACCAGCTGTTTCACTCGGATCACTTGTAATCGGTGTCGAAACAGAAGCTAAATCATAATCCCCTTTGTTTACCTTAGAAAGCATCGTATTAAAGTCCATAAATTCAGGATTAAACTCTACACCTATTTCTTTATAATTCTCTTTCGCAATCGGAATTAATAAATCACTATCTTTAGCCGAACTTGGACCGAAATAAGAAAGTTTTAATTTTTGACCATCTTTTTCACGAATTCCATCCGAACCAACTTTCCACCCTGCTTCATCTAATAATTTTTTCGCTTTTTCTTTATCGTATTCGTATTTATTAACTCCTTCTTCCGTATAAGCCCAAGAAGTTGGATGAATTGGTACATTGGCTACTGTACCGTATCCTTTTAACGCTGTATCAACATATTTTTTGCGGTCTAATCCGTAAATAAGTGCTTGGCGAACCTTTTTATCCTTTAAGTAAGGCTTATTATTATTCATATAAATATAACTAAATGACGGTGCTGTTTCAATTTGGATATTTGCGAATTCTAAAGCCTTAGCCTGTTCAAGAACCTCATCACCAGTACCTAAGCCAGTATGGTCAACTTCTCCTGTTTGGAATAACTGAAGCTTCGTATCACCAGAAGTAATTTTATAAATGAAGTTTTGAATTTTTGGTTTACCCGCATAATAATTTTCGTTTGCTACAAAACGAACTTCTTGACCTGGAATATACTTTTCAAATTTATATGGACCCGCAGCTAATGGCTTTCCATATAAATCTTTTAAGTAATCTAAGCTTGTATTTTGCTTATAATCTTTTCCATAATAAGCTTTTGATAGTACTGTACCTCCTAAAACAAATATAGCTTGTGAATTCACTTTTTCAGTTGTAATTTTAATTGTTTGTGGATCAACAACTTGAATACCTTCAATTGAAGTTGCTTTCCCTTCTTTATATTCTTTACCACCTTTAACCGCATATTGAGAGATATCTACTTCACCTTCATATGCCTTATCATGTAAAAGCGTCAATGTGAAAGCTACATCATCCGCCGTTAATGGCGATCCATCACTAAATTTCAAATCTTTACGTAAATGGAATGTATATGTTAACTGATCAGAAGAAACGTCCCACTTCTCAGCTAATTCTGGAATTGGTTTCCCTTGTTTATCGGTTGATACGAGAGATGCAAAAATAACTGAAGTTACGTTTCCATCCCAACCATTTTGTTGGAAGTATGGCAAAAATACGCCGCCTGGCTTACTAATACCAACTACTAACGTATCTTTTCTATTCTTCGCTTTGTCTGGCACTTTCGTTTTATCTGTCGCAGCGATCTTTTCAATTTTCACATTTTTTAAATCCTGCTGTTTAACCGGCTCTGTAGAAGCCGCGTCCTCCTGTCCCCCACAAGCAGACAACACAAGCGAACTACTCATTAATACCGAAAATACACCAGCCCATTTTTTTGTCTTTTTCTTCATTGTCCCCACCCTAACTTTTTATGATTATACCCTCTGAACGAATTACCTTATGTATGCCTCCCACAGCAACATTTATAGCCAATCGGAAAAGTCGGTTTTAATCGTAAAAAATAGATGTTTTTGAGGGGTAACAATCTTATTCCGACCTTTCCGGTAGACTTTATGGTTATTAGCTTATATCGTTCATTATGTTTTGTCAATTCTTTCTAAATAAATATTTTTAGAATTTTTCCAAAATTATCACTCTACATTTATACTTTAAGAAAACTCAGCTATAATTCGTATTAAAACTTAAAAATCTACTTCTATTCCTTCAGTATGAAACATAGAATACTAATAACCAATTACAAAAAAGGGGGCGAAAATATGGACAACCTATTCCAATACGTCCTGCACTACGTATTATTAACAATTATGATAGTCGGAGCGCTATTACTATTCCCGTTCTTCCCAAAGTTCGTCCTCTTTTTAGCTTTTTTTATCATGCTCGGGATCGCTATTATAATTTCAACGAAAGAAGATGCCACGCAAAAAGAGAGCAGAGTTCAGCGCGTAAAGCTGTAACTTTGCTCTCTTTTTGTTTTCATTCACTAGTCTCTGTTACACATATTTATTCCGCTATTTGCCGGGCAGTAAGACCCCCACTGATTAAAGTTTCACTTTATCTCTCGGGAAATAATTAGCCTTTGTTTTTGTAATTACTCCTATCGAAAAACCACTAATGACATTTATTTTTCAGCTTATCATTTTCATATGTTTCACAAACTATGCAAATTAAGGAAAATGGATTTATCTAAGTTACTGTTTCACGTGAAACACATCGCTTCATTTAACCTTTAAAGCAAAATATTATTATGAAAAAAGCCACTTCCTCCAGCAAAACTGAAAGGAAGTGGCTTTCTACTCATTACTCCACCATATTCTCTAATTCATTATATAAATCTGCTCGTAACAACTCTTTCTTCGTTTTTTCCTCATATAATTTTTCAAGTCTTTCAACATCAGCTACATATTCCATTTCACTTTCTAATGCATATATATCTTCTTCTATATGCATTAACTCGTTTTCAATCTCCGCAAAACTTCTAGAATCTTTCTTTTTTATAGAGATTGCTTCAACACTTTTTCTTCCATGGTGCTTATGCTTTATTACTTCCTCCTCAAGCTTTTCTTCCCACTTTTGACGAGCCCATGCATAGTTTCCTGCAAACTCAAATAATTTGCATCTATCAATCCAGTACGTCTTTTCAAATAACTTATTTAAAAAATATCGATCGTGTGAAACAGCTAAAATCGTTCCGTTATATTGCTCAAGGGCTTCCTCTAAAACTTCCCTTGATTCAATATCAAGATGGTTTGTCGGCTCATCTAAAATTAGAAAATTGATGTCTTGATACATAAGTTGCGCAAGTCTTAATCTCATTTTTTCTCCGCCACTAAGTTGCGTTACTTTCTTAAATACTGCTGGACCATAAAACAAAAACTTAGCTAATATATGTCTTGCTTCTCCTTCTGTTACAGCCACATTCTCTCTGAATGCTTCCAATACATTACTCTTCATATTTTCATATGCATGTTGTGATAAATAACCAATTTTGACACTACTACCAATTCGAATTTCACCAACGTCTGGATTTATTTCTTCTAATAGTAGTTTTAATAATGTAGTCTTTCCTGTACCATTACGACCAACGATAGCAGCACGCTCTTGAAAACGAACATGTAAATTCGCTTGTTCAAATAAAGATCGGCCAGCAAAACCTTTACTCACTTCTTTCATTACAACAACATCTTTTCCGCTTCTCTCTTGCCCTTCAAACTGAAGACCCATCTGTTTTCTTTCTAAAATCGGCCTCTTTAATTTCTCTATACGCTCTAACGCACGTTCCATATTCCTCGCTCTTTTATGCAATCCTTCATTCGGAGGATTCGCTTGATTTGCCCATTCACGTAGGCGCTTAATTGCTTCTTTCATTTTCTTTATTTTCTTTTGCTGCTCTTGATAAGCTTGAAACTCTTGAAGTAATCTTTCTTCCTTCTCCTCAACGAACTGAGAATAATTCGTATGGTACACGTGAATCTCTCCATCTTCCAGATCAAAAATTTTCGTTACAACTTCATCAAGGAAATAGCGATCGTGTGAAATAACCATAACTGTTCCATTATATTCTTTTAAAAATTTCTCTAACCATTCAACTGCAAACAAATCTAAATGATTTGTTGGTTCATCTAATAGAAGTAAATCTGGTTTCTGCAATAGCATATATGCAAGGCTTACTTTCGTCTGTTCTCCTCCACTTAATTCCGTAAATACTCTTGGAAATAAGTCTGTTACTTGTAAGCCATTTGCTACCTTCATTATATTTGCCTCTATTTCATAACCACCGAGAAATGCAAATTTTTCTTGAATTATTCCGTACCTCTCCATTAGCTTTTGCAAAGAAGATTGTTCCTGCTCCTCCGCCATATTTTTTTCTAGAGCATGCATTTCTTTTTCTAATTCCTTTTCTACTTTAAAAGCGGAACTCAATACATCATATACAGTCATGAACTCATCAAACTTCGGAATTTGTGCGACATGACCAATACGTGTACCTTTCTTCATATGGATGGCTCCTGCATCCAAACTCTCCATTCCCGTCAGAAGCCCAAAGATTGTTGTCTTCCCACTACCGTTACGACCAACTAACCCAACACGTTCACCATTCTTTATTTCAAGCGATATATTTTCAAATATGATGTTTCCACCAAAAGATTTCGTTACATTATTTACACTACAAATAGTCATTTTCCGTACTCCTTTCAATATAAAAAACCATGAGAAAGAAACATTCCCCATGGTTTTCGGCATAGAAAAAGGAAGCCAAATAGCTCCCTTTTCACACGTTTATTAAAAATGGGTGAAGAGATTTCTATCGTTCAATAGTCACTATGCAATTGTTAAAAAAGGGCATACGTATCCCGTTAACAACTACATCATGAAAAATCGCACGACAAAAATAGATAAAATCTAAAAATTTGGCACGCGCAGCTAAAGAACGTTTCATCTCATTCACCCCTTTCGTACGGAATTTAATACTTACTTCTTTATTATACTTTCCAATTTCATGTTTGAATAGTCATTTTTCTGAAAATAATGAAGATAGACTAAACATTTCAATAAGTGACATCAAATCTTACAAAACTGTTATGTTCACGTAATGGAAAGCGATAGTACGAAAAGATGCCTCCCTATACAATAAAGATGTAAACAAGCGAGACAAACAAAAGGAGGAAACAAACATGATAAAAGAAATCGTAAAAGCAATCTTTGAGGTATTAGTGAACGGACAAGCAGTTGTAAAAGAACTAAATGAACTATAAAAAGGAGTGAAGAAATATGATGAACATGGTGAAAATGATTTTACACGCTTTAGTCGATGCAAAAGCAGTTAGCCAAGAATTAAACCAACAATAAAAAGGGGTATATGAATATGAAGAAAGCCATTATTATAATTGCAAGCACAGCAATTACCTTATACACAATAAAAAAGAGAAAAAAGAAAAATAATGAAAATGTTCTATATTATCCATACACGCTATTAGAGAAAAAATAAAAGACAAGGTACCCTATCGTAATGAGGATATCTTGTCTTTTATTTTTCCCCTATTCCTTTAGAGGATTTCCTTCTCCTTTTCCCGAATGTATTAAGCGGGATTTTTACACATATTTTAAAGGGGCATATATACAAATGGATACACAACAACTATATTTTTTAAACGATATCGGTAAACAAAAACCAGAAAGTATTCGGAATAGAAGCGCTGCATGTCCATTTTGCGATAAAGAACAATTAACGGATATTTTAGCAACTGATGGTTCTATTATTTGGTTAAAAAATAAATTTCCTACATTACAAGATACATTTCAAACAGTGTTAATCGAAACCGATAATTGCGAAGATCATATCGCAACATATACAAAAGAACATATGAGAAAATTACTGCAATTTTCTATTCAACATTGGTTACACTTACAGAAGAACGAAGAGTTCGCATCTGTGATTTTATATAAAAATCACGGTCCATTTTCAGGTGGAAGTTTGCATCATGCACACATGCAAATTATCGGAATGAAATATGTAGATTATCTTGAAAATATTGAAGAAGAAAATTTCCAAGGGTTAATTGTTCAAAAAAATGAACGCATTGAGCTTAATATTTCAGAGCGTCCCATTATTGGCTTCACTGAATTCAATATAATCATTGATAATATTTCATATATAGATGAAATGGCAAATTACATTCAGCAAACTGTACGTTACATACTGACAGATTTCCATAAAGGATGCAGTAGTTATAACTTATTCTTCTATTACTTAAATGGAAAAATTATTTGTAAAGTTGTACCTAGATTTGTCGTTTCACCATTGTATGTAGGATATAAAATACCGCAAGTTTCTACAAAACTAGAAGAGGTGAAAATACAACTCACGCAGTATTTCACGAAAGAAAAGAATGAAATTATTCATAAAAAAACAGAGTAGGTATAGAAAACCTACTCTTTTATTACACCTTTATTTCGATAGTACACATCTTCTAATCCGATGTTATACTTCATGTTATTATCCGTCCACTCTGGCCCTAAATTCCCTGGCCATCCAGATGTATTCGCTATATATTTCAGTAATGCAAAATCAGTCAAACCTTTTTGCACCCCACGCTTATATCCTTTCATTAAATGCGGCATTGCAATTTGCGCATTTGTACGTGGATCTTTCAGCTCATCATCAGTTAAATGTTCTGGTGCAAGCCCGCCGCCGCGGTGTAGTTGAAACAATCCGAATGAAGTTCCATTATCTCCAACACTTCTTGGATTTAATCGACTTTCATGCTCGGCAATTGCAAGAGGTATCCATTCTGGAAGATTTACTTTCTTCGCTTCCTCTATAATGATTTGTTTCATCTGTTTTGCTTCTTCTGAATCAACATAGCTTGTTCCATTCACTAGCTTATCCATTCCTTCAGACTTTCCTTGGAAATATAAATATACTCCAAGAACAACTAAAAATCCTACAAAGAATTTCTTCACTACCTCTACCTCTTTCTCCGCTGAAATTTGTCCCCTTTCAGCCTTCCCTTTACAATTACCTACATTCTATTACTCTTTTATCATAGCAAATAACTATACATATTATCATCATGCTTTAGACCGATTTTGTGAAAAAACAGCTGGTAAATACGGGCAAAAATGTAACTTTCATAGACTATAACGCATTTATTGTATATAATTGTAAACTGAACTCTATATATAGAATAGGAGCGTACAAAATGAAAAAATGCCTAACACTCTTGTTCAGCATTTTACTACTCATCCCTACCTACACCTCTGCACAAACATCATCAAAACCAAAAGTACTTGTTTTGTATAGTACACAAGACGATAAAGTTTCAAATAATGTCCAAATCCTTAATACTCAATTAGGACATTTTACAAATGATATAACCGTAAAAAAATTAAAAGAAGCAACTTCAATTAATAACGTATCCTCCTATACACATATTGTTTATATCGGTGAAACAAAAGAAGCGTTTTCTGATGAAACGAAACAATTTCTAGAAAACTTCTCCGGCCCTATATTAGTATTAGGACAAAATGTTGAACAATTATCTAAGCGTTTTTCTTTCATTACTTTGAAGAGTGATGATATACGAGTTAATAAAATTGAATATCCAGACAAGAAGCTAAAAAATACCTTAGAAGAGGAACGATTAATTCAATTATTTGATACGAATGGAACTTTGCTTGCTAACGCCTTAAGCTCAAATAACACTAATCCACTAATTGTTCAGCATGAAACATCTTATTATGTTGCAACACCTAACCTCTTTGACTGGATGTCTCATTACGTCGGTGAAATGTTATTTTCTTATTTCGGCCAAAAACCAACGAAAAATAAAGTTGAAGCTTATTTACGCCTTGAGGATGTTCACCCAGCAGCAGATATAAATCAATTGAAAGAAATTGCTGAATTACTAAAAGAGAAAAAGATGCCTTACATGATTACTGTTATTCCGGTATATAAAGATCCAGATACAGGAAAGATAATACATTTAAAAGATAGACCAGAACTAGTTGATCTTTTACGCTCTATGCAAGATGATGGTGCAGCAATTATTATGCATGGTTATACTCACCAATTTTATGACAGTGAAACAGGTGAGGGCTTTGAATTTTGGGATGTAAAAACAGATCAACCAATTCGCCAACCGAAGCATGAAAAACCGAAGACAAAAGATGACTTTCCAAATATAGAGGCATATAACCAATATGTAAAAAAAGGGGAAGAATTCGAGGAAAAATATACGAAAGATCATATCGAAAAAGGAATTCAAGAACTTGTAGATGCTAAACTATATCCTGTTGCCTTTGAAGCACCTCATTACACGATGTCTCAAAAAGGATATGAAATATTATCAAGGTACTTTTCAACTTATGTAGGACAACTACAGTTAAATGATACAACTTGGAAATCCATGCACTCACCATATTATACAAGTACTCCGTCATTTTTACATGGAATGAAACTATTGCCTGAAACAGTCGGATTTATTGAAGAAGATACGCCACAAACTATTGCTAAAATGAAAGAACGTGCTCTATCTGTTTCTAAATTATCAGATGGAGTTATTGGTGCATTCTATCATCCTTACTTAGGTGTGAAACCATTAAAAGAAGTATTAAAGGATCTAGAAAGTATTCCAAATATAGAATGGATTGATTTACAAAAGGAAAAGAATGAAGTAAAAATGAAAGATATTCATATTACGACGAATAAAGACGGCATTCACGTTGAAAAACCAACCAGTGCGAATGACATAATTGATTATATAAAGCAATATGGCTTCTTCCTTATACTGGGGTTCGTTATCATTGTCTTTCTTTTATTATTAAAACGTGCGAAAAAATTAGAATCCTAATACAAAACCACCGAGCGGAACGCTCGGTGGTTTTTTTCATATATCAAACCGTGGCATTTTATTAAATAAATTCAACTTTTACTTTTTCCGTTACATTATGAAAATTATAATTCTCCTATCCTTTCAAATAAAATCGACTTGTATTTTCATATATTGTTTCTGCGACCTTATCAATGGATATGTTTTTTATAGAACTAATTTCCTTTAATACCTCTCGAATCATTCTTGGATGCGTTATAACACCCTCTTGAAATTCCCACGGTCCATCTGTTTCTACCATCATATATTCAAGCGGATAATACGAAACGATTTTTCTAATCTTCTCCTTATGTAAAACATCCGGTGTAATCGAAATATAATAACCATTTCTCATCATCCGTTTCATTGTTTCATCGCTTCCTTTAAACCAATGGAAGTGTGCACGTGAAACTTTATATTTCTCTAGCAAATCACATACAATGTCAGCATCTTCATAAACTGCGTGTAATACAATCGGCAAATTATACTTACTAGCTAGTTCTATAAATTTTTTCAATACAGCTATGTATGGATCTGCAGCAATTCTTTCATCTTCTTTTCTCAAATAATAGGGCAAACCTACTTCACCAATCGCAACAATTTCCTCTGCGTTCTGTTCAATAAGTTGATAAATCTGTTCACACTCTTCTTTATGAATCTGTTGCTCTGGATGAAACCCTATCGCTGGATATATAAAGGGATACTTCTTCGCTAAAGATAACGTTTCCTTACAAGATTGATAATTCATAGATACTGCAATAAGCCCCTTTATTTCATTACTATTTTCCACCTCTTTCAGTAATCTGCTCTTCTCTTCATCCTTATATTGATCAACATGTATATGACTATCAATCCATTTCATCTTTATGCCCCCATAAAAAAAACAAGAAAGGACTTCCTTTCTTGTTTTAGCATCTATATTATTTAACAATTAAGTTTGTTATGATATCAAATAATCCAATACACACTACGGCAACAGTAAAGTAGCTACAGAAATCTTTAATTGGTAACTTCACTACTTCTTCTTTACGCATCCCATTCTTCTCCCTTCTTACTAGATCCCTAATTATTTTTCTATCTGTATCTATTATGCAAAAAATATGACAAATTTACTATCGAATTAACTTACGTAAACCTTACAATGTTGTAAGGTTTAAAAAAGGATCCCCATCTTTATTCAGATGAGGATTATTAAAAATTAGTTGGTTTTTCATTCTTCATTACAAACAGAAAGTAATACATTGAGACTTTCTAGTTACACTATATGAAAATTACTATCTTTTAACTATCGAATTACATTACAGAAGGCTTACATGTTTGTAAGTTATGTGTAATGTAATTCGATAGTTCCCCTTACTTATATTTCGTACAATAAAGTTAGGAAGTAAGCCAAATAAGAAGAACACTCACATAACCAAATTACATTGCTAGTAGCTACTCTTCTTATACCTTTCACCCATGCTACTACAATGTACCCCCTTCCTCTTTATATAATAAAAAAGCCTTAGTCTATATGGACTAAGGCTTTTTTGTTAATCTTAAAAATACCCTTACCCAGTATTTTTATTTTCGACAAAAAATAGCTGGGGGTATATTTTACTATCTCATCGTTAAAAGTTTGCTCTTCGCATTTATAGGAATATTTGCAACCTCAATCTCTTCAATCGATTCACCGTAACGTCCTTTTGCAAAAACCTTTAATGCTTCATCTCTCTTTAACATATGCTTAACCGTTTTCTTTATTTTCTGCTCTCTACCACGTTCATCGAATGCAATAAATTCATATTCATACCACTCATCACCAATATGCTGACCAATTGTATTCACAACCGTATAGTATTCTTTCGTCTTATAAAATGGATTATATTTATCGATAACCGGTCCAAGTTTCGTAGGCAGTAACATTACTACTATCACTATCATCGCTATTATAGTAGTGATCATTTTTTTCTTCATAATAAACATTCCTCCTCTGCAGGATATATATACATCCATTTTAAAAAGGGGGAATAAAATCTACTATTGAATCTCATTACATTACACTTACATTTTTGTAAGAATTAAAAAAGGTGAACGAATTTGCTCGTTCACCTTTTAGCTTGCTTTAAAGCCACCGCCAAGTACATCACGTACATCATGTATAACAACGAAAGAATCTTCATCTACCCGACTAATAACTTGTTTTAACTTAACAAGCTCTTGTTTATTAATAACAACATATAAAACTTCTTTATTTTTACCAGTATATCCGCCGCGCCCTTCTAATACAGTAACACCGCGTGTCATATTTTTCGTAATAGCTTCACGAATTAAGTCTGGTTGATTCGAAATAATCGTAACAGCCGTTTTTGTGTCCATTCCTTCTACAATGAAATCAATCACCTTCGCTCCAATGAACACAGCTACAAGTGTATACATTGCCTTTTCTTGCCCTATTATAAATACAGAACCAGCAATTACAACAATATCAATAATTAGTACACCTTTACCTACACTCCAACCTAAATATTGATTTGCTAACTGAGCTAAGATTGCTGATCCTCCCGATGTACCTCCGGCTTTGAACATACAGCCTAATCCAATACCCACAAATAAACCAGCAAATAAAGCTGCTAATAATGTATCACTATTTACATGATACTCAATATGTTCTGTAACGTATAAAAACAAAGATGTTTCTACAATCCCTAAAATTGTATAAATCATTGTTTTCTTATCAAAAAATTTATAACCAATAGCTAGTAAAATTGCATTTATAGCAAAATTCACAATCCCTGGTGACCAATCAAATAAGTAGTACGTAACAACCGTTAAACCAATAATTCCACCTTCCGATAAACGGTTTGGAATTGCAAAGTAATTAATACCAATTGCGAATAATAATGAACCAATTGTAATTAGTGTTATTTCCTTTATACGTTGATTAACCATAGTTCATACCCTCCCCCCATTTGACATTGTATCACTATCTCCTAGAGGTTTAGAAGTGGTTTTTATTCCGCATTTTCCCTCTTAAAAATTGAAATATTATGTTTAAACAGAGGGTTGATTAATTATTCATATTTGCTCTAACTACATGGACAAATCGCTCCACATTCCCTTTCTGAATATGCTTAGCTCTAACCGTTTCATGATTATAAGTAAACTCAAAGTACGAATGAAAATCTATGCTATCTATATGCAAATATGGGTACTCTTTAAATGTTGAAGGATAGTACGGAAATTTCCCGTAAAAAAGGAGACGTCTAGTAGTGGCAACAAAAATTCCATGTTGGTAACATAACATAAAATTATCCTTCTCAAAGATCCCTACTACAAAGGCTAACATTTTTTCGTTATCCTCTATATACTTGTTCACACTTAATAAAAGTTCATTCATGCATATCCCTCCAAATACTATTCTTGAAAAGAATCCATGGATTGTTACAAACCGGTTTAACTCCTTTATAAAGTATGAAACGCGTTTCCTGTCAAAGGTATTTCAAAAAAATAATCCGTTATGCGATTATACACATAACGGGTTAAAATTAAACTGTAGAGCGTTCCACAAGTTCGTATGGAATTTCCAGCTTTTCTTGTTCAGAACTCTCTTCATTCACTTTTCTATGCAACATTTCAAAAGCAGTTTTCCCTATCTCCTTTAAATTTTGATCAATAGTTGTCAATTGTAACACTTGCGAGATAGGTTGATTATCAAAGCCAATAATCGCTAAATCCTCAGGAACTTGAATCCCTAATTTTTCAACCTCTGTCATAACCCCAATCGCAACTTCATCGCCTGCTACTATTAATGCTTCAGGAAGATCCTGCATCTCTTTTAACTTATGAGCCACTTTCACACCATCTTCTAGTGTAAAACATTCTGTAAAAATCCATTCTTCATTAACCTCTTCGTCTATAGATTGCAATTGCTGTTTATAAACATCAAAACGCTTTTGACTACTCGGCCCTAATTTTCTTCCCGTACAATAACCAATTTTTTTATAACCTTTCTCAATCAAATAATCCATTCCTAATTGAAAGGCCGCTGAATGATTCGTATATACACTTGAGATGTTTGAAATATCATTATTATCTTCACAAGCAATTATTGTGCCGTAAGAAGCATACGGTTCTATCGTTTCCCAATCATTTGCACGTGAACAAATAATAAGACCATCCAATTGTTTTGTTTTTAACATATGTAAACTTTTCATTTCTTCTTTTTTATTATAATTCGTTTGGCAAAGTAGCACCCTGTAATTATGAGTTAACGCTCCCTCCATCATTCCCCCTACCATTGCATCAAAGCTCGGGTGATTAATGTAAGGTAGAATTACACCAACAATATTCGTCTTCCCTTTTGATAAATGAACAGCATTTGCGTTTTGCGAGTAATTCAATTTCTCAACTATCTCTATAACCGCTTTTCTTTTTTCTTCACTTACATATGGGTGATCATTCAACACTCTCGAAACAGTCGTAACTGAAACTCCCGCCATCTTTGCGATATCTTTAATATTAGTCATACACTCACCTCTATCTTTAACTTAATGAATCCCATGAACATATGTCAAATCTTCTTATCATTACACCTTCATTCGTTTCTCTTACAAAAGTGTAATTTTTCTGTAAGCTAATTCGATAGTGACTTTCCGCAACATTTCATACAATTAAGTCAGAAACAAGGTAACAACTATTCGAAAAGGAGCGGATTAATATGATGAACAAAATAAAAACGAACAATTTCTTACATACAATGGGCATGGTATTTTCCGCTCTTATCGACGCAAAAGCTGTTGCTTCTACATTAAACAAGTAAGGAGAATGTATTATGAATAACATCACTTTTAACAAATTAGATTTTTTAGGACTAGCTAGTGGCTCGATTCTTCTTACTGCTTTTATTTACGCCGCTACGCTTGTATAACTTTGTGTCCCCTTTCCCCTTTATATAGAAAAAGACGACCGTCTATGCCCGGTCGTCTTTTCTTATTTTTGATTTGATTGCAAAGCTTCTTTTAACTCCTCAAACTTCTCATTTAATTGATCTGTCATCATTTTCATAGCAGTTTTTCGATCTATTTGTTCTCCAGCCTCAATTTGAATCGGATCTCCAAAAATCAATTGTGCCTTTTTCCCCTTTATTAATTCTTTTACACTTGATGGACCAACATAAGCTGCCGGCACTAAAGGTACATTAGAACGCATCGCAATTGTCACAGCACCCGCTTTTAATGAAACATCTTCCGCTGATCTCGTTCCACTCGGAAAAATCCCTACTACCTTTCCTTCTTTTAATAAACGTGATGGAATTTTAAGTGTACTTGGTCCCGGATTCGCGCGATCTACAGGGAATGCATTTACATTTTTAAAGAACCAATTTTTGAATTTCCCTTCAAATAATTCTTTTTTTGCCATGTAATGAATTTGAGTTGGGTACATCCCTGTAGCTAACATTAATACATCCATAAAACTTGTATGTGTACACGCAACAACATACGGACCACCTTCCGGTAACTTTTCTCTTCCTTGCACTTCTACTTTCCCAGCTGTTTTAAATATATATTTCAACAAAAATGTAATTGGTTTATACATTGGTTTCGTTCCTTTCTAAACATCCGAAGTATAATCATATTCTTATAACGATTATAACACTAAGTTTTAGGAGTTGGTAATAAAATTAAGTATGAATTGTTAAATTTCAATTCTTACAAAAGTGTAATTTTCTTGTAAGCTAATTCGATAGTTACTTCTCACTATATTTCATACAATTAAGTCAGAAACAGGGCAACAACTATTCGAAAAGGAGTCGATTGATATGATGAACAATATGAAAATGAACAATTTCTTACATACAATGGGCATGATATTATCAGCTCTTTTCGACGCAAAAGCTGTTGCTTCTACATTAAACAAGTAAGGAGAACTCATTATGAATAACATCACTTTTAACAAATTAGACTTTTTAGGATTAGCTAGCGGCTCTCTTCTTCTTACTGCTTTTATTTACGCTGCTATGCTTGTATAACCTTGTGTCCCCTTTCCCCTTTATATAGAAAAAGACGACCGTCTATGCCCGGTCGTCTTTTTAATTTTTTCTTTCTTTCAATTCTTTTAAAAGCTGTATTAGCTCAGCTTGTTGTTTTATCTTTTTACGACCATTTCGATTAATTGCTGCAAGCTCACAGGCAACTCCGACGGCGAAGAAAAACAATAAACTTTCTAACATGTGAAATCCTCCATTTGCCTATTAAACAGCTTGACGTAATTGTTCTTCTTGTAAAACTCTCTTATTTATATTTTCTTCTTTTCTCTGACAAACGTTATTGCGAATAAGCGCTGCAATAACAAGTACAGTCCCTATAATATCAAACATTGTGATTTGATACCCTTGCATCATCATAATAGCTAAAGTCGTAATTGGTACAAAATTAATAAATAAAATCCCATTAATGGATGATAAAATTTTCACACCATAGTTCCAAGCAAGTAGCGCTACAATACCTGGCAATGTCATCATAAATAACAAATCATATTTCACAATAGAAATCGTTCCCATACTCGGAACTGAAATATATCCAAGCGACGTAATAATTACCGTTATAATCGCTGTAACAGTCGTACCGAATACACACGTCAACGTAGAATAACGTAATATTGACCAATCACTACAAGTTTGACCACCCATCGTATAAATAACCCACCCTACAACACCAATAAATATAAACGCTAATGGGAACATATTATCTTTCAATGTTACAAAGAAACTCATGTCACCTTTTGTAATAACAAACACAGCTCCTACAAAAGCAATAACCATACTCGTTATCATATACTTCTTCGGTTTTATATGCTTATATCCCCATAAAATACAAATAGAAATCATCGGCATAAGTGCTTCCATAATGGAAGCTACCATTACACCCGACTTACCCATTAACATTTGCCCTAAAAATATGAGGACATTATATACTGTAAATGCCATCGTTCCAAAAAAGACGAGTAACTTTCCTCTTCCCTCTAAACAAAATGCCTGTTTTCCTTCTTTCACTAACAACAATACAATCAGCATTATCGCCACTGCTCCATAGCGAATAAGCGAAAAATAAAATGGATCTATGTATTCTAGTGCATGATCAGCAACTGGAAACATCGCTCCCCATGACATACTCGCAATTAAACACGCCAAAGCCCCTATTATCATTTGACCTCTTCTCACCGCAATCCCCCGTTTCTTTCTATTTGCACAAAGAGAATTGTAAAAGAAAAAATATATCACGTAAAATGATTCAAAATGATGTTAACTATCATTTATAATGATAGTTAACATCAAGGGGGATTACAAAATGGAATTACGAGACTTACAAATCTTTAAAAGCGTTGCCGATCAGGGTAGTGTAAGTAGCGCAGCAAAGGAATTAAATTATGTACAATCAAATGTAACTGCACGTATTAAACAACTAGAAAACGAATTAAAAACCCCACTCTTTTACCGCCATAAACGAGGAATGACTTTAACAGCTGAAGGAAGAAAAATGCTCGTTTATGTTAGTAAAATTTTGCAAGATGTCGACGAACTAAAACAAGTATTTTTAGATAGCGAAACACCTTCTGGTATATTAAAAATCGGTACAGTCGAAACAGTAAGTACACTGCCTACCATTTTATCTTCTTACTATAAAAGTTATCCGAATGTCGATTTATCATTACAAGCAGGTCTAACAGAAGAATTAATTAGAGAAGTACTTGATCATCAATTAGATGGCGCCTTTATATCAGGTCCTATTAAACATCCACTAATCGAACAATACGATGTTAGTACAGAGAAATTAATGCTTATAACACAAAATAAAGCCTTTCATATAGAAGAATTTACAACAACGCCTCTACTCGTTTTTAACCAAGGATGTGGATACCGCTCCAAACTAGAACGTTGGCTTAAAGATGAAGGTTTGCTACCAAAAAGAATTATGGAATTCAATATATTAGAGACAATATTAAACAGTGTTGCACTCGGTCTCGGAATTACACTCGTACCACAGTCTGCTGTCCATCATCTTTCTAAAGCAGGTAAGGTACATTGTCATGCAATCCCTGAAAAATACGGCAGTATTTCAACGGTTTTCATACGCCGTAAAGATAGCTATATGACGAATTCAATGCGTAGTTTTTTAAAAACAATTGAAGACCATCATCATATCAATATGCTGTGAAAGACATTCTTACATGAATGTCTTTTTTTCTTACAAAAGTGTAAGTCTTTCGTAAGCTAATTCGATAGTTGCAAGTATCCATATTCCCTATAATTAAGACATAAGCAGGGCAACAACAACTCGAAAAGGAGCGGATACGCATGATGAACAATATGAAATCAAATAAATTTTTAAATACAATGGGCATGGTGCTATCCGCACTTGTCGATGCAAAAGCTGTTGCAACTACATTAAACAAATAAGGAGAGATTATAATGAACAACATTACTTTCAACAAATCAGACTTTATCGGACTTGCAAGTGGAGCTACTCTTCTTACGGCTTTCATTTATACACTTGCTCAAGGTCTTATTTAACACTTTGTTTCCCCAAACCCCTTTATATATAGAAAAAGCTGCTCGTCTTATAGACAAGCAGCTTTTTAGTTTGTCCCGCTTTAATGGGCAGTAAGACCCCCACCTCAAAATTCAGCGAAAGCAAAGAAGTTAGGTAGGGGTCGGGCTGCCCATTAAAGTCCGATTGGTTCAACTAATAATCAGTGGGGGATGAAGAACCCCCCACTGATTAAAGTTTCACTTTATTTCATATACAATTTGACCTGTTTTCGTAATATCATATCCGCCAATCGCATTTAATTCATTATGAAATTCTTCCGATTGCAGAATGTCTTTCACAACTTCAATCAGCTCTTCATTTTCTTTATTCTTCAAAATTACTAAATCATACTGTTCTTTCATGATTGGAATAAAGTCCACATTTACAATTTGCGAAAACTTTTCTGAACCTACTCCTACATCAGCTTTTCCATTTGCAACTTGCGTGGCAACACCAAGATGATTCGATTCTTCCCATTCATATCCACTAATATCAGCTTTATTTAATTTTTGGATTCGTAATTGTTCATCCACTAACACTCTAATACCAGAACCCTTTTCTCGATTCACAAACTTTATAGTGGACCCGGATATGTCAGCCCATGTCTTTATTTTCTTCGGATTTCCTTTTTGAACATAAAACCCTACATTTCTGGACAATAAATTAATCATAAGACATGGCTGTCCTACTAAAATACGTTTTACGTAAGGAATATTATATGTACCCGTTTCACCATCAAACAAATGCAAACTAACGATACTTCCTTCTCCTTGATACATTTTCACTAAACTCGTTAAGCTACCTTGATACGCTCTTAAAACATTAGAACTTGGCAAACGATTTTCTATACGTTTAGCTAACATATCTAACGTTAGTTCTTGACCACTAATAATACACGTGTTCAAGATACTACTACCATCGTTTTTTACAGGATTAACTTGTACTTTTCCTGTTTTCATTTGCTTTATATATTGATCTAAATCTGCTGCATCAATGCGCATCTGTCTACCAACTCTATAAGAAGGAAGTTCTCCTTTTTTAATTAAGTCGTATACAGTTAATTTTGATACTTTTAATCGCTTTGCTACTTCTTCCGTTGTGTAGGAATGATGATCCATAGACGATTCCTCACTTTCTCCTTTCATTGTAACAAAGAAAAGAATATTTCTCCTATTTTTTAAAAATAGATATATGTTCAAATTATATTCAATTATAACTAGTTATAATTAGTTATATTTAGTTATAATTAGGTGTATCAAAATGAAAGGGGATTTTTTTATGAATAAATTTATATTACGTTCCATCGGGGCACTTATACTTTCTTTCCTTCTTATATTTAGCGCTGCTTGTACAAATGGGGAAAAGCATACAAAGCCAGCTGCTAAAGAGGATAAAACAGTTGAACTAACTATCTCAGCTGCTGCAAGCTTACAAGATGCATTAAAAGAAATCGAAAAACAATATAAAGAAAAAGAGCCAAATATCAAACTTTCTTTTAACTTCGGTGCTTCTGGAGCACTTCAACAACAAATTGAACAAGGTGCACCTGCTGATTTATTCTTCTCAGCAGCAGAAGATAAATTCCAAACCCTTGTAAAAAAAGGATTCATTAATGAAAAAGAAGGGAAAAATCTTCTTGGAAATGAACTAGTTCTAGTCATCCCTAAAGATAGTTCTCTTACAAAATTTCAAGATTTAAAAGATGAGAAAATCAAAAAAATTGCACTTGGTACACCTGAATCTGTACCTGCTGGCAAATATGCAAAGGCTTCTCTAACACACGAAAACCTTTGGAATGATGTTCAAAATAAAGTCGTATTTACAAAAGATGTTCGCCAAGTGTTAACATATGTAGAAACAGGGAATGTCGATGCTGGTATCGTATACAAAACAGATGCTCTCATTTCGGATAAAGTAAAGATTGGTGAGACAGCAGCAGCTATTTCTCATGAGCCAATCCACTATCCTTTAGGTGTTATAAAGGAATCTAAACATAAGAAAGAGGCGACTTCATTTTATGAGTATTTGCAGTCAAAAGATGCACAATCTATCTTTAAGAAATATGGATTTACAGTCCTGTCGTAATTACTATGAGCATTGATGCTATTTTATCGCCTGTCTTTCTATCTTTAAGAGTAGCTGCATGCGCCACTATTCTCGTTACAATTTTAGGGACAATTGTCGGGCGAGCACTAGCTCGCTCCTCATGGCGATATAAAGTACTATTAGAAACCATATTTTTATTACCAATGGTACTTCCACCAACTGTTATCGGCTTCTTTCTCATTATCATCTTTGGAAACAACAGCCTGATCGGAAAGTGGGTTGAATCATTATTTCAGCAGTCTATTATGTTCACATCTACTGCTGCGATCATTGCTTCTACAGTTGTTGCATTTCCGCTTATGTACCAATCAGCGAAAACGGGATTTTCTATCGCAAATGTACAAATTGAAGAAAGTGCTCGTGACCTTGGCGCAAGTGAATATCAAGTTTTTCTGCACGTTACACTTCCGCTCGCATTTCCTGCCTTACTAAGCGGGATGATTTTGAGCTTTGTCCGCGCGCTCGGTGAGTTTGGTGCTACACTCATGTTTGCCGGGAATATCCCTGGTAAAACACAGACAATCCCGACTGCAATTTACATGGCCATTGACGCAAGTAATATGCAACTCGCCTGGACACTTGTAGTTATTACTATCGGTATGTCACTCGTATTTCTACTATGTATTCAACTTATTAATAAAAGAATTACTAACTCTTAAAGCAGCTTTTTTCGAAGCTGCTTCTTTATTTCTTAGGAAATAAAATATACCACCGGGAAATAACTGAATTTTACCTCTTATTAAAATATACATTTTATTTGAATTCACTTTCTAAAATAGGCAATTTCCTGTTATTATATGGAGGTGTTTCAAAAAATGAAGAAATGAAAACGCATTTATATCGTGAATTCTTCATCCTGTTTTAGCGATCGGTAATCTTCTACTCTATTAGTGGGGCATTACCGATCGTTAGAACGATATGTAACTATATTGGTATAGCAAACCGAAGGGAGTCTTGTAATGGACATTTTATTAGCGCTTCTTCCTGCAATTGCATGGGGAAACATCTTATTAGTAAGCGTAAAAATGGGCGGTGGTGCATATAGCCAAACGGTAGGTATGACAATCGGTGCTCTATTCTTCGCAACAATTATGTATGTATTTACTCAACCAGCTTTAACAATGACAATCTTAATTGTTGGTTTTATTTCAGGTTTATTCTGGGCTTTAGGACAAGTAAACCAATTAAAAACAGTTGAAAAACTAGGTGTTTCAACTACTGTAACGATTTCTACTGGTATGCAACTTGTTGCAACTTCTATCTTTGGGGTTATCGCTTTCCGTGAGTGGACTACTACTACAACGATCATTCTGGGAACGATTGCAATCCTATTAATCGTAGTTGGTGTTGTATTCACATCATTAGATGATAAAGAAAATGCTCAGCCACCTGGACAATTGAAAAAAGGACTTCTTACTTTAATTGTTTCTACTTTCGGCTATCTTGTATATGTAATTATTATTCGTTGGTATAATATCGATGGTTGGTCTGCTATTTTACCACAAGCAGTTGGTATGTTTGTTGGGGCGGTTGTACTGACATCTAAACATAAACCATTTAACAAATATGCAATCCGTAATGCTTTATCTGGTTTACTATGGGGAACTGGAAACTTATTCTTACTTCTTTCACTACCACGTGTCGGAGTAGCAACAAGCTTCCCATTATCTCAAACTGGAATCGTTATCTCAACATTCGGTGCGATTGTATTCTTAGGTGAAAAGAAAACAAAACGTCAATTGATCTTTATTGCACTAGGTAGTGTTTTAATTATTGGCGGCGCTGTATTACTTGGTATGACAAAAGCATAATCTTATATTCTATTAGTAAACCCCTGGAGCATATGTGCTTCAGGGGTTTTTCAATTCTAATTATTTTCTAGATATAGTTATTTGTATGTTCTTGTCCCTTATAATTGCTCTTCCACTCTAGCAAACCAGCTACACATATAAAGAGATTAATAACAGCTAATATTAGCATGAATTTCCGCCTTCTCATTATCCATTCCATCTACGATAAGTCTTTTCTTTTTACAAAATTCTCTTAAAGATGTTATCGTTTTTTATAACATATCTCTACTGGAAAGGAATAAAGGATATGCTCACTAAACATCGAATTCTATTTATTGGTGCTGGTCGTATGGCAGAAGCTATATTTTCCGGATTACTTAAAACAAGCAAAGAATACATTGAAGAAATTATCGTTTCTAACCGAAGTAACGTAAAAAAGCTAGAACAATTACAAGCACGATATAATGTGTCTACTGCAACAGATTGGAAGCAGCATGTTACATCTGTTGATACGGTTGTTTTAGCAATGCCACCTTCTGCTCATGAAGAGTTATTAGCTGAGCTATCTCCGTTAATATCAAATCAACTAGTCGTAACGGTAGCAGCTGGCATTGGACCATCTTATTTAGAAGCTAGACTCCCAAAAGGCACGCCTGTTGCTTGGATTATGCCTAATACAGCTGCTGAAATTGGCAAGTCTATCTCCTTATATACAATGGGACAATCAGTAAACGAGATACATCAAGAAACCTTGCAACTACTTTTAAAAGGTATTGGTACTTCGCAACTTTGTACTGAGGAAGAAGTTCATCAGCTTACTGCAGTTACTGGAAGTGCACCAGCCTTCCTTTATTACTTTGCTGAAAGCTTAATTGAAGCAACAAAAAGTTATGGAGTTGATGAAGAAACCGCAAAACATCTTGTGATTCAAATGATTTCTGGCTCTGCTTCTATGCTTGAACAAACGCAAAATCCAGCTAACCTTCGCGAACAAGTAACAACGCCAGGTGGTTCCACAGCTGAGGGTCTCAAAACTTTATACAAATATAATTTTTCAGAGGCAATTCAAAAAGCAGTAGAAGCAACAAACAAAAAAGCTAGGGGGAAATAATATGATTTTAACAAGTTTAAAAGACTATACAACATTACATAACGGTGTAAAAATGCCTTGGTTTGGTTTAGGTGTTTTTAAAGTAGAAGATGGTTCAGAAGTAATTGATTCTGTAAAAGCAGCAATTAAAAATGGCTACCGCAGCATCGATACTGCAGCAATCTATCAAAATGAAGAAGGCGTTGGGCAAGCGATTCGTGAATCCGGTGTTTCACGTGAAGAATTATTTATTACCTCAAAAGTATGGAATAGCGATCAAGGATATGAAACAACACTTCAAGCATTTGAAACTACATTAGAGAAATTAGGTCTAGAATATTTAGATTTATATTTAGTACATTGGCCTGTAAAAGGGAAATATACTGAATCATGGAAAGCATTAGAAACACTTTATAAAGATGGCCGTGTTCGCGCTATCGGTGTGAGTAATTTCCACATTCACCACTTACAAGACGTATTTGAAATTGCTGAAATTAAGCCAATGGTCAACCAAGTGGAATACCACCCACGTTTAGCACAAGAAGAGTTACATGCATTCTGTAAAGAACATAATATCCAGCTTGAAGCTTGGTCACCATTAATGCAAGGACAACTACTAGATAATCCAACGTTACAAGAAATTGCGACAAAATATAATAAATCAACTGCGCAAATTATTTTACGTTGGGATTTACAAAACGAAGTTGTAACAATTCCCAAATCAATTAAAGAACATCGCATTATTGAAAATGCAAACATCTTCGACTTTGAATTAAGTGCTGATGATATGAAAGCAATTCAAGCTTTAAATGAAGATCGTCGCGTTGGTCCAGATCCAGATAACTTTAACTTCTAGTAGAAAAACCACTGCCATATGCAGTGGTTTTTTCATTTAAGAAAACTGAAAATTTAAACTATATTTCATTTAGTTGACACTTCATTATTCAAGGTGTAAGATTTTGAATTATCAAAGAAACACAAAAATTAATAAAATTTATTCGTTTACTCATTGTATCAAGAGAGGTGGAGGGACTGGCCCTTTGAAACCTCGGCAACAGGTTCATTTTGAATACTGTGCCACTTCCTGCAAGCTTTATGCTTGAAAGATAGAATGAGGGACTTCGTTTATATACGGGTGCATAACTTGTACGTAAAAATCCCTCTTTCTCAATATGAAAAGAGGGATTTTTTATTTTTCATTTCCCTCATCATCATCCAAACTTAATTATTTAGGAGGAAAATCAAATGAAAAAGAAGTTTGTACCCGGTATTGCATCAGTTGTAGGAGTAAGTATTTTATTAACTGGTTGCGGTAGTTATAAAAACGAAGCAAGTGGAGTAAATGCAAAAGACGAGGCACCTAGTAAACAGGTTTTAAACTTATCTTCACCTACTGAAATACGAACAATGGATACGGCTCGTGCTACAGATACTGATTCTGGTCAAGTAATGAGAAACGTATTTGAAGGTTTGTATAATCTTGGTGAAGGTAACAAACCTGTTCCTGGTGTTGCAAAATCTCATGAAGTAAGTGGCGATAAAACGAAATACACATTCCATTTGCGAGATTCAAAATGGTCAAACGGCACTCCTGTTACAGCTAAAGATTTTGTGTTCGCTTGGCAACGTGCCGTAGATCCAGCAACAGCCTCTGAATATGCATTTTTATTCTTTGATATTAAAAACGCAACAAAAATTAACAACAAAGAACTTCCAGCCGACCAACTTGGTGTAAAAGCAGTTGATGACCATACGTTTGAGGTAGAATTAGAGCGTCCTGTTCCTTATTTTATTAGCTTAACAGCGTTCCCAACATTTCTACCAATTAATGAGGAATTCTTTAAAGTACAAGGTGATAAGTACGCTTTAGAAGATAATACAATCTTGTACAATGGAGCTTTTACACTAAGCGATTGGAAGCACGAACAAAGCTTTAAATTTAAGAAGAACCCTACCTATTGGGATAAAGATACTGTCAAACTAGAAGAAATCAATTTTAATGTCGTAAAAGAAAAATCAACAGAAGTAAATTTATTCGAGTCAAAACAATTAGATCGTATAAAACTAACATCTGACTTCGTCGATAAATATAAAAAGGATGCTAACTTTAAAGAACGTCCAAACGTAGGCGTACAATTTTTACGTATGAATCAACAAAACAAAGTACTTCAAAACGTTTCTGCACGCCAAGCAATTGATCAAACAATTGATAGAAAATCCTTTGTAAATACGTTATTAAATGATGGCTCTACACCAACATTTGGTCTCGTTCCAAAAAACTTTGCAAAAGGACCTGAAGGAAAAGACTTCCGTACTGCAAACGGCGATTTAACAAAAGTTGATACAAAATCTGCACAAGAGTTATGGAAAAAAGCTAAACAAGAGCTTGGTTCTGAAAAGATAACATTAGAATTATTAACGAGTGATGCTGACCTTGATAAGAAAACTGGTGAATTCTTAAAAGGACAACTAGAAAAGAATCTAGATGGATTAACAGTAAATATAAAACCTCAGCCGCGTAAGCAACAAGTTTCGCTTTTATTAAAAGGTGACTACGAAATCGGAATTGATGGCTGGAGCCCTGACTTTGCGGATCCAATTACATTCCTTGAGCTATTTACAACGAATAACCCTTATAACTTAGATCATTACTCTAATAAGGAATTCGATGAAACAATAGCAAAAGTGAAAACAACTTTAGCTGGTGATGAAAAAGCTCGCTGGGAAGCATTACTAGCATCCGAGAAAATATTATTTAAAGACTCTGTTATCGCTCCTCTTTACCAAAAAGGCGAATCTTATTTAGAACGTTCTTATGTGAAAGGAATTGTGCAAGTAGACTTTGCAGGTCAATTAAACTTCAAGTGGGCAAAAATTGAAAAATAAAGTGAAACTTTAATAAGTGGGGGTTTCTTCATCCCCACTTATTATTAGCCCACACCAATTGTTTTTTTAGCAAAATATATTAAAAATAGATTCTCTCACACATGAGAATCTGCTTTTTTAATATATTATTCTAAGAAATTAACAATCTATTTTTATTATTGACATATAGTTCTTTTCAGTGTCAATATTCTAAATAATCAAAGAAACAAAATATTTAACCATCAAAATATAATGTCTACTACGTTGAAACATATAACGATAGATTATAGTTCAACATGTATATACATATAGAACACCTGATTACCTATAAACAAATATTTATAATAGGTTTTATCTCCTTCTATAGCTACTTCAAGACACGGACATTATGACGTTACGAACAACACATTTAGGGAGGAACGAACAATGAAGAAAAAAGTTGTACCTGTTGTTGCATCTGTTTTAGGGGCAAGTCTATTACTAACTGCTTGCGGGGGAAATAAAGATAATGCAAGCGGAGCGAAAGCAAACGATAAAGCACCTGATAAACAGGCAATTAACTTATCATTCGCTTCAGAAATTCCAACAATGGATGTTGCAAAAGCAACGGATGGGGAATCCATGAACGTAATGCGTAATGTTTTTGAAGGGCTATATGCAATGGGAGAAGATAATAAACCGGTTCCTGGTGTCGCTGAGTCGGTTGACATTAGTCCCGATAAAACAAAATATACATTCCATCTCCGTGATTCAAAATGGTCAAACGGTACTCCTGTTACAGCAAAGGACTTCGTCTTCGCTTGGCAACGTGCCGTAAATCCTGATACAGCAGCTGAATATGCATTCTTATTCTTCGATATAAAGAATGCGAAACAAATAAACCAAAAACAATTACCGGTTGATCAATTAGGTATTAAAGCTGTCGATGACAAAACTTTAGAAGTACAACTAGACCGTCCTGTTCCCTACTTCTTAAGCTTAACTACATTCTCAACATTCTTACCAATTAATGAAGAGTACTTAAAGTCTCAAGGCGATAAATATGGTTTAGAAACAAATCATTTAATTTATAACGGTGCTTTCACATTAGATAACTGGAAACATGAACAAAGCTTCCAATTGAAGAAAAATCCTAACTATTGGGATGCTAAAACTGTAAAATTAGAAGAAATCAACTTCAATGTCGTTAAAGATAAGTCTACAGAAGTGAACTTATATGATTCAGGACAAATTGATCGTGTTGCTTTAACTGCAGAGTTTGTTGATAAATATAAGAGCGATCCAAACTTCAAAGAACGCGCTGAAGTCGGCATTCAATTCTTACGATTAAATCAGAAAAATGAAACATTAAAAAATCAACATGCACGCCTTGCTATTAACGGCGCAATGAATAAAAAAGCTTACGTAGAAACAATCTTAAATAACGGCGCTGTTCCAGCTGAAGGAATGGTTCCTGCGAAATTTGCAAAGAGCCCAGAAGGCAATGACTTCCGTAAAGAAAATGGAAATCTAGTCAAGGATGATGTGAAAACAGCGAAAGAAAACTGGAAAAAAGCAAAACAAGAACTTGGTACTGACAAAGTAACAATCGAACTATTAACAAGTGACAATGCTTTAGCTAAAAAGACTGGTGAATATTTAAAAGGTGAATTAGAAAAGAACCTAGATGGATTAACAGTGAATTTAAAACCACAACCACGTAAACAACAGCTAAAACTACTATTAAGTGGTGACTATGAAATTGGTATTGACGGCTGGGGCCCTGACTTCGCTGATCCAATTACATTCTTAGATTTATTTACAACAGATAGTGCTTATAACTTCGATAAATACTCTAACAAAGAGTACGATGAGCTAATTCATAAAGTGAAAACAGATTTAGCTGGCGATGAAAAAGCACGCTTTGAAGCAATGAAGCAAGCTGAAAAAATTCTATTACAAGACGGCGCTGTCGCTCCTTTATACCAACAAGGCCGTTCTTACTTACAACGCTCTTTCATTAAAGGACTTGTAACAACTGACTTCGGTGGTGAGTTTAACTACAAGTGGACAGAAGTTACAAAATAATAAGTGCTAATAAAAAGGTATCCATTGAGGATACCTTTTTATTTTATACTTCTTTAACTACAGAGCTTCTTCTTCCCTTTACCATTCCTTTTATAGCTAAAGTCATCACTGCTACTGATTGTGTAACCAATACAATAACTAATAATGAAATAATATTTCTCTCTAAACTAACTCCTCCAAATATTATTGTATAATAGCCATTCGCTGCATATGTTGCAGGAAATAATTCACTGATTGTTTGATATGTTTTAGAAAGCATTTCATGTGGCACAGTTACAACCATTTGTGTTAATGAAAGAAATGCGAAAAAGACTATTGTCAATAATCCTCTTTTCCTTCTTTTTGCATTGAACCAAAACTCATCATAAATATAAACACAAACATCAAATATGTTCTCCACGTCAAAGAAGGTATATGCCCTGACCAAAGATAGCTAACTAAATAATTAATTCCCATAATACAAGACGATATTACTAAACTAATACTTATTAGTTTTACATATTTGAGCATATCTTTTCTCCTTGTTTTTTATTTTTCTACTTCTTCAAATTGCAGATTCACCGGCTCTTCTAAAAGTGTTTCATAAAAGTTCTCTGCCAAATCTGTTGAAGGAATTTTTTCATCTACTTCATCAAAGCGAATACTATCTAGCCACACACAACCTTCTCCTGATAATAAAACACCAAATGCAATACCAAGTGCTTCTTCTTTTATATCTAATACAACCGAGTACGATTGCCAGTTATTCTTATTTTTAATGGGGCGATTTTGCATATTATCCATAGCGAGCGGTTCTGTATCTTTTCCATCTACTCGCATCCACAATCCTGCCCAATCTCTTACATTTTCACTCTTAACAAATGCTGTAAAACGTAATCTCTTCCCTACATATTTATCCGCTCTGAACATTTGCATTAATGTTGAAAATCCTCCGTTCGTAACATTCTCTTTTGCTTTTATGTATGCAGATACTTTTCCTTGATGGACAACTTCATAATCTAAACCCATCTCATATTCAGCAGGATGACTCCCACTTAAGATCCATCCTTTCGGTATACCTTTTTGCATTGAAACACCCTCTCTTTCTATATAAAATGACTGAAAGTACTTTCGATATTTCTTTGGTGGCAATTGAAACATTCTTTTAAAAGCTCTCGTAAATGCCTCTTGTGAGGAAAAACCGTATTGCAGTGCAATATCAATAACAGCTCTCTCCGTTGACACTAAAACTTGCGCAGCATGAGTTAACCTTCTCTTTCGAATATAATCCGTTACACTCATCCCAACATATCTTTGAAAGATGCGATGAAAATGGTACATCGATACGGCACTGTGAGATGCCACTCTTTCTGTTGTAAGCTCCTCATGTAAGTGATTCTCTATATATTCAATTGATTTTTTTATTATCTCTTTATATTCTTCATGCATTTTAGCCCCTCCCTCACAACTTCAATTTACCATATACATACAAATCGTTTTTGATTTAAATTGCGGATTAGCCCTTGTGACTGCAGGATAATAATTTATTTTCAACACATACATAATTACATGTTTTTGGGAAAAACTTGTATAGAACGAATTTACATAAGGAGGAATTTATAATGAGAATTCTACTATCAGTTTTATTAGCTCTTATGCTAGTACCTGCATTAACAGGATGTAAAGCTCCTGCCAAAGAAGACACAACTTCTAATAAAAAGACGACTGAAGAAGCAAAAAATGAGGCTCCTGCAGATTTAAAACTAAACTTCAATGAATTCGATTTAAAGGCAGACTACCAAGATACAAAGAAAGACTACGAAGCAGACTATAAAAATGTAGCAGCTGACAAGAAAATGGAAGCAAAAATTGAAGATCATAAAGCAGATGTAAAATTAACAGGAGACGAGGCTATCACAAAATTAAGCCCACTTCTACAAGAATTAAAATTTGATAAAGATACTCCTGACCAAGAAGTAATCGATCAAGTAGTGAACGTGTTCAAACTTGATAAAGACTATCAAAAATTCGATTTAGAAGTTGTCTTCTCTGATGGAACGAAAAAAGAATATAAAAGAGAAATAAAATAAAGAAGTAGGCCGTTGCCTACTTCTTTATTTTTTAATTTTTGCGTATCTTAATTCTGGACTAGAACCAATAATGAATTGGACACCGGATACTGATGATTTTTGTAAATAGGAAGCACTTGGGAAAATAATTGGGATTAATGGTGAATCTGTAAACATAATATCTTCCGCTTTATGCAATAATTCAAAACGCTTATCCTCGTTTTGTTCAACTTTTGCTTCTTTTATTAAAGCGTCAAATTCTTTATTATGCCATTTTGCATAGTTATTTGGACCATCACCCGCATATAAATCTAGTTTAGTAATTGGATCTAATAAAGAGCCGCCCCATCCCATATAAGCTAATTGGAAATCACTTTGCTTGTATGTGTCGATGTAACTCTTCCACTCTTTATTTTCTAATTTAATATCTACGCCAAGATTTTTCTTAAACATTTCTTGCATTGCTTCTGCTACTTTTTTATGTTGTGTATCTGTAGTGAATTTTAATGTTACTTCAGGTAATGTAGACCAGCCTTGTTCTTTCATGCCTTCTTCTAATAACTTTTTCGCTTCCGCTGGATCAAATTTAACGTAATCACCTTTTTCTTTACGGAAATCACGGCCACTTTGTGTTTTTGCTCCTTCTGGAACGAATGCATATGCTTCTTGCGCATTATTTTTATACAATTTTTCAACGATAAATTTACGATCAACCGCTAATGAAAATGCTTTACGTACCTTCGCATTTGTAAACGGCTCTTTTTCTACGTTAAACGAATAAATATAAGAAGAGAACCCTGCAACACGCTTATATTCTTTATTTCCTTTTTCTTTTTCGATCATCTCTTGTGGTAAACCACTTAGTAAATCTAATTCTTTGGATTTAAATAATTGATACGCTGTTTTAGAGTCTGGAATAATACGAAACTCAATTTCTTTTAGAGTTACCTTTTTATCATAGAATTCTTTATTTTTTTGTACTGTAATAGCTTGGTTATGCTTCCACTCTTTTAACGTGAATGGCCCATTCGTAATTAACTCTTTTGGATCTGTTTTTAATTTATTATTATCATCAATCGACTTTTTAGCTAATGGAATAAATAGTGAGCTTGCTAGTTTTTGTTTAATAGAAGCAACTGGGTGTTCAAGGGTTACCTTTAATGTTTGAGGATCAACAACTTGAATACCAACTTGTCCCTCTTCACCTTTTCCAGTATTATACGCCTCTGCCCCTTTAATAAAATACATTTCTGTCGCATTCATAGAACCCGTTTTCGGATTTAATAATCGCTTCCATGCAAATTCAAAATCATTTGCTGTAATAGGAGAACCATCTGACCATTTAATATCTTTCTTCAAATGGATTGTATATTCAGTTCCATCAGCATTTACTTCTTCTTTCTCCGCTAATTCATTTTGATATTTCCCATTACTATCTTGCGTATATAAACTTGAAAACAACTGCCCAATTATATAACCTGACGTGCTATCTGTTGCAATAGCAGAATCAAGTGTATATGGATCACTACTAATATTCGTTACTAATCGATCTCCTTCTCCCTTACCAGCACTCGCCTTTTGCGTCTCTTTCTTACCGCAAGCGACAGAAGTAATCGCTAAAACAGTCATAATGACAAACAGTAAAAACTTCTTCATCCTACATTCTCCTTTAACCTGAAATTTTTGGTGTTGATGCTAATAATGTTTTTGTATAAGAATGTTGTGGATTACGGAATACTTCGTCCGTATTTCCAAATTCAACAAGTTCTCCTTTGTATAAGACAGCTACTTTTTCACATAAATAGTGAACCATCGGTAAATCGTGAGCGATGAATAAATATGTATAACCTTGTTCTTTTTGGATTTTTTGCAGCAGATGTACAATTTGAATTTGCAATGAAACGTCTAATGCTGAAATTGGTTCATCAAGAATCAATACTTCTGGCTCACACAATAACGCTCTTGCAATAGCGATACGTTGACGTTGTCCTCCGCTAAATTCATGCGGATATCGATCAATATATCTTCTATCTAATCCAACACGCTCTAGCGCATCACCCGCTACTTTATCCTTTAATCCTTTATCACCTAAACCGAATGAAATATAACCTTCCGTTACGCTATCGCGTACTTTCCAGCGCGGATTTAATGCTGCTGTGGAATCTTGAAAAATGAACTGTACTTTCTGTAAAAAATCTCGCCTATGAGCTGATTTCAGCTTGTGAACGACTTGACCGTTATAATCAATTTCACCAGACGTTGGACTCTCAATCCCTGCTATGAGCTTTCCAAGTGTTGTTTTTCCTGAACCACTTTCACCAATAATGCCAAGTGTTGTTCCTTTCGGAATAGAAAGTGATATGTCTTTTAACGCTGTGATTTCTTTACTTTTACTTCCATACGTTTTTGTTACTTGCTTTACAGTAATTAAATCTGTCGTCATGAAGCATTCACCTTCTCTTTTGATTTCGCTTTATTATGCTCTAGAACATGTTGCCAGCAATGTGAACTATGCTCCTTAGAATACGTTGTTCTCTCTGGGAAACGATGAATACATTCTTTTATCGCTACTGGACAACGATTTACAAAAGGACAACCAAAGCTATTTAATGTTTCAATGGAAGGTGTCGTTCCTTCTATAGCACGTAATACCTTTTCGGAATCATCCATATTCGGAATTGCTTGTAATAAACTTTTCGTATATGGATGTTTAGGAGAATCTATTACCTCCTGTATCGTTCCTTTTTCAACAACACGTCCTCCATACATCACAACTACTCGATCCGCTACTTCACGTACAAGTGCTAAATCGTGCGTAATTAGTAAAATACTCGTATTTTGCTTTTCCTTTCTTTCCTTTAATAACTCCATAATTTGCTTTTGAATTGTTACATCTAATGCTGTCGTAGGTTCATCCGCAATAACGAGTTTGGGGTGGCAGGCAAATGCGATTGCTAAACAAATACGTTGCCTCATGCCTCCGCTTAATTGATGTGGGTACTGTTCAAAGCGTTTCTCTGCTTCATGTATCCCTAAATCATTTAATAAGTTAATCGCAATTTCTTTTGCTTCTTTTTTCGATTTCTTTTCGTGTTGCAAAATCACCTCTGTAATTTGCCTTCCTACCTTCATCGTCGGATTTAAAGATGAAAGTGGGTCTTGAAAGATAAACGAAATATCTTTCCCTCGAATTTGATTCCATTCTGATTCTTGTAGATTCGTTAATTCCTTTGATTCAAAAGATATATTTCCATCATCAATATGAATTGATTCTTGATTTAAGCCGATAATAGATTGTGCTGTAACACTTTTCCCTGAACCACTTTCTCCTACAAGTGCAACTATTTCACCTTCGCTAATAGAAAAGGAAACATGCTTCACAATTGCTTGGTTACTATTCTCTTTTTCAACGGCTAACGTTACGTTTTCTAAAGATAAGAGCTGTCCCATGTTTTTTCTCCTTTCGATTCCGTTTTACGATTTTTGGATCAATTGCATCTTGTAAACCATCACCAATCGCATTAAATGCGAACATAATGAGCGCAATCATGATTGCTGGGAAGAATAGCTGCCACCATTCCCCGCTGAGTAATGTCCCAAGTGCATCATTCGTCATCGTCCCCCAGCTTGCTGCCGGTGATTGCACTCCTAGTCCGATAAAGCTTAAAAATGATTCTGAGAAAATAGCTGCGGGAATTGTAAATGATAAATTGACGATAATAATGCCCGTTAAGTTCGGAATTAAATGCCCGTATATAATTTTCATATGGGATGTACCTAATCGCTCCGCTGCAATAACAAACTCTCTTTGTTTTAAAGATAAGACTTGCGCCCTAACGAGACGTGCCATACCAATCCATCCTGTTAATGCAAGGGCGATGATAATGGTAAAAAGACCTGGTTTCATAACAATTAATAGTAAAATAACAATTAATAAATACGGGATACCGTATAACACTTCGATTCCTCGTATAATCCACTCATCAATTAATGTCCCAAGGCGATTGCGCCCTCTCACATATCCACTAAATCCTCCGATTAGCACACCAAGTCCTATATCAAGAGCAGCTGCCACTAATCCAACTGTTAATGAAATTTTCCCGCCAGCCCAAGTACGTGCCCATATATCTCTTCCCAAATCATCTGTTCCGAACCAATGCTCACTACTAGGTGGTAAGTTTGTTGCCTCTTTTACTTGTTCACTCGCAGTAAATGGCGTTAAACTTTCACCAACAAGTGAGAAAACAATAATGAGTAATAACGTCACTGATCCTAAAACTGCGATTGGATTCGATACAAACTTACGAAACACTTCTTTCTTTCGGCTAATCTTTTGCTGATTTTTATTTATCGTTAATTCTTTTTTCTCTTCTTTCGTTAATAACTGTTCATTAATTTCATAAGCTCCCATTTTAATATCCCCCCTCCTTATGTAATAGAACGAATACGCGGATCAACAATGCGGTGAATAATATCTGTAATGAAAATACAAGCAATTAATAATGCACTATAAAAAATCGTTGTTCCCATAATCACCGGATAGTCTCGGTTAAAAATACTATCTACAAAATATTTTCCTAGGCCAGGAATTGAAAAGATTTTTTCAATAACGAAAGTCCCTGTTAAAAGTCCAGCCATTAACGGTCCCACAAATGTAAGTACTGGAACAATCGCATTTCGAAGAGCATGTCTTATAATAATCTTCTTAATTGGTATGCCTTTTGCTCTTGCTAGCTTAATATAATCACTCTGCAGTACTTCGATCATATTAGAACGAACAAACCTTGTAATAACTGCGATTGGCCCTAACGCTAATGCAAAGGATGGCAATACTGTATGTTCGAATGTTCCCCAAGAGGCTACTGGTAAGAGCTCGAATTGAATAGCGAATACTTGTATAAATAGTGGTGCTAAAATAAAGCTCGGAATAGAAATACCGAGGATGGCAAGTAAACTTACACCGTAATCAATTACCTTCCCATGATAGAGAGCAGCAAATGTACCTGCAGCAATTCCGACTAGCAATGAAATAATAAGTGCTTGTAAACCAATAATTGCTGATGGACCAAAACCAGTTGTTATAATTTCTGATACACCTTGCCCGGTTGATTGAACAGATTCACCAAAATCAAAATGAACTACGCCGTCTAAATAAGCAACATATTGATTCCATAACGGTTCATCAAGGTGATACTTCGCTCTCATGTTTTGGATCACTTCTTCAGGAAAGATTTTTGCATCTGATGAAAATGGATCCCCCGGAATAATATGCATAATTAGAAATGTCACCGTCGTAATAACCCATAGCGTGAACACCATAACTGATAATTTTTTAATTACATACACCCTAATAACCCCCTAAACACATATATTTACTTAGTTTTATAAACGTACTTTTTCCATTACTCCCTTTTCTCTTTTTAGAATACAAAAAGCCTTGATCTTAAAAAATAAGATCAAGGCTTAATAAACAAAGGCCCATCACTTATCTTTCAAGACTTGCTTGCTGGAATTAGCACGGTGTTCTTATTACAGAACCCGCTGCTGAGGTGTCATAGGGCCAGTCCCTCTACCTCTCTGGATAAGTAAATTGCTATATTATTATTTAGTTCAAATTGTATATCTCGAATTATAATTCTGAAAAATTGAAAAGTCAATCTAATTGGATAAATTTAGAAAAGTCAGTTTTTAATTCTTTTATCGAAATTACAGTTTTCGGCTTATAATAAAAAGAAATGATATTAAAGGAGTTATAAGATGGACCCCTTACTTCTTGCTACTATAGGATTACCCTTAACAATCGTTATACTTGTCATCAGCGGCTTCTATAAACTCTTTATTAAAAAGAAACGTATTACTTCTTTTTATACTCCTTTCGATAATATTACCGGGCAAACTATTTCCGAATTTCACGAAGAACAGAAGGTATTAGTATCCGAGGATGAAGACGGAGATGGTAAGAAGAAAAAATAACCTTGCACAGGCAAGGTTATTTTTTCGTTTCTGCTTGAAAACGTTTATAGTATGTCGATGCTGTTGCAAAGTTAATTTCTATATCACGAATCAACGATGAATCTTCTTCTTTCGCTAACTTCTGTAATTTTTTCATCGCTTGTTCTGATTCATTCAAGAAACCAACATATACCTCATGTTCTTGCTCTTTCGATTTTGGAACACGAATTTCTTTACGTATATGATCAATATCTTCTAACATGCTCGTTGTTACCTTTTGCACATCTTCTTTATATGTAGCATTCGTTATTTCCTTACCGCCCTTTTCTTTTGCCACTTCAAATAACTGCAGTGCGTTATTAATTTCTTTATTCATTTTCAAATCGTATTTTTCATGTACTGCACGGTATTCTTTCATTTCTTCTGTTTGTTCTGTAGATTGCTCTACCTTTTCTTTCATTTCTTTCGTATCTTTATTTCCATTACACCCTGCTAGAAGGAGCATACTTCCCATTACAGCAATACCCAAAACCTTCTTCATCTCTTCTTCTCCTTTTATCTACAGCTATTACTCATTATAGTTTCTTTTATCTCCACTTGTTATTATACCGAGAACGCCCTACTTTTTACACTTAAGACGACATCGTAATATATATACCAACATGTTTGTCACAGTATCGTCACTTTATACAAATAACTTTTGCAATGCTTTACTACATCACCTTACAAAACTGTATGAGGTATTTCAAAGAAATGAAAAAAGAACTGATTCAAACATTCCCTTTGAATCAGTTCTTTTTTATTAAGCCTCTAAATTTTGTCTTTGTTGCAGTTCAAACTGCTTCTCACTTCTTCTGGCCATAAATAGATAACATAATACTGCTCCTACTTCACAAAGCGCAATAACAATACCCATCGGTAATGCTGTATTACTTCCACCGATACCTACTAGCGGCGCAACAAGAGCTCCTGAAATGAACTGTAATAAGCCTAATAAAGCTGATGCTGTTCCTGCAGCTTGTTTCTGATTTCTCATCGCTAATGAAAACCCAGTTGTTGATACAACCCCGACACTTGATACGACAAGGAATAACGAACATAAAACACCGATTAAACCTATTCCTAGTACGATTGTAAGTAGTAAAGATAGGCCACCAACAGCTGCGATAATAATACCAGCAACAAATAATGTCTTCTCATTCACTTTCCCCGCTAAACGACCCGTTACCTGACTAGCAATAATAATACCGATGCCGTTAATCGCAAAGAATAAACTAAATTGCTGTGGTGATGCTCCGTATATGTTCTGCAACACAAATGGTGAGCCCGAAATGTATGCAAACATTGCCGCTGTTACTAATCCTTGTGACAATGCATATCCCATAAACAGACGGTCCTTTAATAGTTTCCCGTACGTCGCCAAAGTCCCTGACAAACCACCCGTTTCTCTTTCTTCAGGAGGTAATGTTTCGCGCAATACGAAAGTAGCTGAGATTAACATAAATACGCTAATTGCCCCAAGGACGATGAAAACACCGCGCCACGTTGTAAACTGTAATAATTGCCCCCCAATAATCGGTGCCAAAATAGGTGCTGCTCCGTTTACTAACATAAGCAGTGAGAAAAACTTCGTCATTTCAGAACCTGAGTACATATCACGTACCATGGCACGTGATATAACAATACCGGCTGATCCTGAAGCTCCTTGTAGAAAGCGCAATAACACTAATGTCCAAATAGATGGCGCGACAGCACAAAGTAAAGAAGAAGCAACATAAATAATAAGAGCAATAATAAGCGGTTTGCGTCTTCCGTAAATATCACTAATTGAGCCAACAAATAATTGTCCTACTGACAGCCCAAGCAAACAAGCTGTTAATGTAAGCTGCGCTAGGGATGCACCTGTTTGCAAGTCATCCGTTAACTTCGGTAATGAAGGCAAATACATATCAATAGATAATGGCCCAATCGCCGTAAGTGTTCCTAATACAAGAATCATCCATAACCTGTTTGCCTTTACAGGTTTATATATTTCATGATTAACTTCATTCACTTTTTCAATTCACCCTTTCCTATACAAACCGAATCGTAACAATTATAGTTACATCATAAACATACGTCAAGTACAGTGCATTTTCCTCTTTCATAATGTAAAAAAAGCGATAGAAATTCTATCGCTTTACTTTTTTACATTGCTATTCGTAAATTTAGATACTGAGGCCATCGTCTCTCCCGTATCTAAATATGTAATTTGAATTGGGTCTCCTACTTCTGTAAACATAGCATATGGGAATTTCTTCACCGGTATCATAAATACCTTTTGTTCATTCTCTAAAAGTACGTACACGATTGTATTTTCACCTGATTTCTCTTTATATACACGTTGTACAATACCTTCTTTTTGCGCTTCTTTTCCTGTTGAGGTTGGTCTAAATGTATCACCATTACCGCTCATTACGTTTTTATAATTCTCAAGCGCTTCTTTCTGCGAAGAACCTGTCGCAAATATTTTTGCATTAGCAGCATATACAACTGTATGTGCACGTACTAGGCCTCCATCATCAACAACCGGAATAATCCAAGCTGGTTTACCGTATACGTTATAAATGACAGGCATTGTCCCATGCCATTTCTCTCTCTTAAAGGAATTATCCACTACTTCTGTAGCTGCTGAACCATCCATAATCCCCTTTACTTCTTTTCCATTATAGTAATATAGCTTGCCTGTACGTGCATCTACTAATGAATAGCCTAGGGCTGAATCTACTCCTTCTTTTGGAGAAGTAAAGTCTGTAAAATAATACAGTGTTCCATCTTTACCAAAGATCGGGGTCACCCCTTCTTTCGTTCCCCACTCAGTCGGAATTTTCATATCTGTTTGCGAGAATTTCGTATTCCAAAATCCGTGAATATATTTACCAAAGTACGTATTTAACGTAGATGCAGTCTCATGATTTAATACACCATCAACAAATTTAGGTGCCTTTCCTTTATCATATCTTTTCACTTCACCTGTTTGTGCATCTACTACGACAACACCTTCTACCTCAAATCCAGATCTTCCTGAAATAAATTCACCATACGTCATTGTATAATATGGTTTTCCTTTATCATCAACCTCAAATTTAGGTTTTCCTTTAAAGATTAAATTTGGTTCTGCTTGCCTTACCACACGCTCTAAATTATTACCAAAAAACATGCTTGGCACATATTTCATTTTATAACCGAGGTGCAGTTTCGCTTCCGCATCAGGATTCGTACCTGACATCGTTACATACCCTGGAATTGTCTCAGCTTTACGCGCTTTAAAAAATCCTGAAACTTCAATCGGCGCTACATATAAAGCCTCGCCGTTTACCATTTGTGGCGTTAATTCTCCTAGCTCAAAATAAGCTACTTTTGGAATATCACCAAATACTTTTTTCATCTTATTCTCCGCTGTCTTTGGCGGCACTGTAAACGGCTGGTCATTTTCAGTAAATGGCTCTGAAATATCTTTCTCTACCTTAACAACAGAATCATATTTCTTTTGCGAGATTACTATATCGTGCAAATAACCAAAGTAGCCGTAACTTGCGAGTAAAATAAACATTAGAAGTCCTTTTAATGTACCTTCTAATTTCCCTATTTGATCTTGTGAAAATAAAACAAGCCCAATTAAAATTGCTACTGCAACAGAATAATGAGTAAGAATCGAGTCTACTCGATCATCAATTAGCCAAAAGTATTCATAGATTGCAATACCTATCCAAAATAAAACAGGAATAACTAAAATAGATGATTTCTTACCCTTTACAACCTTCTTATCTCCCTTCTTATCCACTGCTCGAAGCTTACTACTACTTCTTGTCCATGGAATCAAAAACAAAGTAAGAATAGCTAAAACTACAAATTTCATCAAAGGCACTGTCCCCTTTTCTTTTGTATTCCCTTTTAGTATAACAAATAAAGGGTATTAAGGTGAAAATAGGAATAGTTATATTTTTTTACTACTTAATACAATCCCGCTCACTACATATAGAATAGATGCAATATAAAAAATTGTACCAATCGTAAAGAAATCTACTAAATATCCCGTGGCAATAACCGCTACTGCTCCGCCAATGGATGTCCACACATGGTATTTTCCAATCTCATAACCAGCCTTTTCCTGCGCAACCTTTCGTGCTAACGAAGTCTTCTCAGTATTACGCTGCACAGCACCTAAAACGCCCATTACAATTTGAAGAATATACACATGCCAAACTTCCGTGGCAATTGGAAAGCAAAGCATTAAAATTGCCATGGACCAAGCGTATATGATTAATAATTTTTTATCACCTACTTGATCAGATACCTTTCCCACTAGTGGATATACAAGCGCTGATGTTAAAGCAAATAAGCCATACGCCCAGCCAAATTGCGAGAAGCTATTTCCAACGTTTCGAAGCAATAATATATAAAAAGGAAATACCATACTTCCTGCCATCATGATGATACTTTGCGAAGCCACAAATCTTCTATATGTCATTTCGTATACTCCCTATAAAATAAATTCACAAATCTCTCTTCTGAATCTACTTCCTTCTTTTTCTTGAGAAATTCTTCAATGCGAGGATATGCCCTCTTTAACTGCTCTTTCGTTGGATAAGAATAATACGGCAAATAGTAACTACCATTATGCTTTAAAGTAACATCAATCATCTTTCGAATGACATCCTCTGTTTTCTTTATCTCACTCTCTGAGCGTCCCTGGTTAATCAAAAGAACCAGCGCAAACATATCATCTTTCGCATAGGACAAAACTGCATTTTCATTCTTTTCCACGTAACGAATCGTAATGTTGAGTAAATTAAACTCTTCTTCATTTAATACGTTACGTAAATCATCTATATACTCTGTGAAAGCATCTATAGGCACAAAGTATTCTTGTAACACTTCGGTCCTATTTGGATTTTCATATTCCATAAAAGCACTATCTGATCTCATAACATTATTACGCGTCTCATACTTTCCATCTGTACGTTCAAAATAACCTCTTTGTATATCCCAAAATGTATTCTTTCCCCAATCACTATAACGTGATAACCCAAGTAAAAATTTCGGTGCAGCTATAATATTTTCTTCCTTTAATTCACTGTACTCTTCTCTCATATTTTGATTTTGTGCCAAAGTATAATCCGTCACATACATCTCTTTTAAAAATGAATTTGGAGCAACAGAAATGCGTGCTAAGTGCATACGAACATTCTCATCTCTTTTCACTTTCTCTTTGAAATAAGATGCGTATTCTTTATAATCTATCATTCTCGTGTGCATTTCATATAATTCATCTTCTGTTAACTTCAGCGTCATATCTAAAATAACTCCAAATAAACCGTAACCCCCAATGACATATGGAAATAACTCTGCATTTTCTTCTCTACTTACATTACGTACCGTGCCATCTGCCATTAACAATCTGAATGACTCTACTGTATCAATTAGTGCCTCATGACGAATATCACGCCCGTGTACATTTACACTTAATGAACCACCAACAGTAAAAATATTTTGAGACTGCATGACCTGTACCGCAAGGCCATAAGGATTTATTTTCTTCTGAATATCATTCCAGGTGACACCACTTTGAACTGTAATCCGCTTCTTCTCTGGATCAAATTCTAATATTTTATTATATCCTTTCATATCGAGCATCGTGCCATTCGGATAATATGTCTGTCCTCCTTGGCTATGTTGCATGCCTGCAATGGAAATTTTCTCTCCTGAAACTTTTGCATCTCGCACTAATTTTATTAACGAGTGCTCTTCCGTAGCACTTTCAACACGTTTTATTTTCGTCGGAAGCAATTTACCTACATCACTCATAATAGGATGATCAATTTGTTTTTTATACGTATGTACAGACGTTGCAAGCAAAACCGTATATGCGACAATGACCACTGCTATCTTTCTTTTTTTCAAAGGACACTCTCCTTATTAGCAACAAAAAGAGATACCCGTTCTTTCAGGTACCTCTCTTGACAGTGATTACTTTGCTGCTGGCAATTGTATTGGATCAAATTTATCATACGATGTAAACTTTGCATCCGTAATAATATGCGCTTTATCCTCACCATTGCTACTCATAACCATATCTATCTTTGCTGATTCATATTTAAAATCTTTTGTAATAATATATTCCCCATCTATTTCTTCTATCTTTGCATTTTGGCCTTGTAGCATTTGTTTCTGCTTTTCATCCATACTAGCTAACATACTCTCTGTCTCTTGCCCTTTTAATGCAAACTTCAGCTTATAATTATCTCCACTTTTCTCCATCTTCACTTTATTTAAAATTTCCGATGGAATCTCTAAATTATCTACCATTCCTTGAGTCGCGTTCATTCCGTTAGCATTTAATTGTTCCTCTGGTACAGACATAACTTCACCCGTATTAGGATTTTTCAACTGACCAGCAATTTTGCCACCCACATCATAAACAACAACCTCTGTACCAGAAACATTCATTTCAGAACGAGAATTTTTTTTCTTCGGCTCTAGTTGCATTTTGGCCTTTATTACATTCATCTCTGTTCCTTCAGCCTTTATTCCCACATCATATGTCATCGTTACATTTTCTTCGTTTTTAAAAGCTTCATTCGCTTTATTAAAAACATCCTTCGCTGTTAATTCCTTTTCTTTCTGCACAGCTTCTTTTTTCGGTTCATCAGTCTTTTTTGTTTTCTCATTACTACACCCTACTCCTAGACCGACTGCAAGTACTAAACTTGAAATTAAAATAAATTTTTTCATAACGTCCCCTCCTTCCCAAAAATAATATCATCTCTTTTCCTATGAAATCTATATAATTCGTAATATTTATCTTTAAATTTATTTCCTATATAACAACATGTTTGAGAAAAAGTTTAAATATGATGTAAATAATAACAACTCATTTCAGGAGGTCAGGATGAAAGCGATTATTTGCACAAAGTATGGACCACCTAATGTTCTCCAGCTTCAAAATGTAGAAAAGCCTAAACCTAAAAAAAATGAAGTATTAGTTAAAATTCACGCAACAAGTGTATCAACTGGAGATTGTAGAATACGTGGCTTTAATAGCCCCCTCTTATTTTGGATTCCTATGCGGATCATATTAGGTTTCAGAAAACCGAGAAAACCTATACTTGGCGTAGAGTTATCCGGTGAAATCGAAGACATTGGAACAGATGTAACACAATTTAAAAAAGGAGATCAAGTTTTTGCATTAACAGAACTAAACCTTGGTGGTTATGCGGAATACACATGCGTGCATGAAAGTGGATTAATAGCATTAAAACCTACCAATGTGACATATGAAGAAGCTGCCGTTATTCCTTTTGGCGGAACTTCAGCATTGCACTTCCTTAGAAAAGGACAGATAAAAAAAGGGCAACGAGTACTTATATACGGCGCCTCTGGGTCAGTAGGGACAGCTGCCGTACAACTTGCGAAATACTTCGGGGCGACTGTCACAGCCATTTGTAGTAGTTCGAATTTAGATTTAGTAACAGCTTTAGGGGCAGACAACGTAATTGATTATATGAAAGAAGATTTTACTAAGCGGGGCGAGCACTATGATATTATATTTGATGCAGTTGGAAAATATAAAAAGTCTCTTTGTACAGATGCATTAATGCCTAATGGAAAATATGTATCTGTGAACGGAATGATGGCAAAGGTCAGTAAAGAAGATATGAACCTACTAAAACAACTAGCTGAAACAGAAAAGCTAAAGCCTGTTATTGATAGAACTTACCGATTAGAAGAAATTGCTGAAGCTCATATATATGTAGAAAAAGGACATAAAAAGGGGAACGTTTCGATTACCTTAAAATAAAATATATTCTGAAAATATCATTGACAATTCTTTTTGTACGATTTACTATTAGTACCATATTCAAAACTACATACACATACTCTTATCAAGAGTGGCGGAGGGACTGGCCCGATGATGCCCGGCAACCGAGCTTATGACGTATAAGCTAAGGTGCTAATTCCTGCAAAACGAGTTTTCGTTTTGGAAGATAAGAGAGGAATCTATTTCGTCTATTCGGCACCTCTCTTATTTTTGAGAGGTGCTTTTTATTTTGGAACGTATATGAAGGGGGATTTATAGATGAAAAAGGTATTATTAAGCATTGTAAGCGGAGCAGTATTATTATTAGGCGCATGTAGCGTGAGTTCAAATAAAGAGGTAAAAGCATTAGACGAGAAAAAGATTACTGTCGGTGTAACAGGTGGACCACATGAACAAATTTTTGAAAAGGTAAAAGAAGTTGCAGCAAAAGATGGTCTCGAAATTGATATAAAAGTATTTAATGATTATGTAGCGCCAAACGTATCATTAGATGAAAAAAGCCTTGATGTAAATAGCTACCAAACGAAATCGTATTTAGATGTATTTAAAGCTGAACGCAATATGAAATTAGCTGAAGTATTTTCAACAGTAACATTCCCTATGGGTGTATATTCTAAAGATATAAAAGATGTAAAAGACTTAAAAGAGGGCGATGCAATTGCTGTACCAAATGACCCAACGAATGAACTTCGAGCTTTAAAATTATTTGAAAAAGCAGGGGTTTTAAGAGTTGATCCAAAGGCTACAGAAAAAGCGACTGCAAAAGATGTAATTGAAAATCCAAAAAAATTAAAGATTGTCGAATTAGAGGCATCTCAATTACCAACGCAACTAAGTGAAGTGAAAGCAGCTGCAATTAACACAAACTTTGCATTAGGTGCAAAATTAAGTCCAGCGAAAGATTCTATTTTCCGCGAAGGAAAAGATTCACCCTATGTGAACTGGGTTGTTGTTCGTACTGAAAATAAAGATGATGCCGTTGTAAATAAATTAAAGAAAGCTTATCAATCTAAAGAAGTAAAAGAGTTTATCGAGAAAAAATTTGATGGTTCAGTTTTACCATCTTGGTAGGAGCTGACGATAATGATTGAATTAAAAAACATATCCAAAGTATTTACAACAAAAAAAGGGAATGTTGAGGCTCTTAAATCTACTTCCCTTAAAGTAGAAAAAGGCGAGGTATTTGGAATCATTGGGTATAGTGGCGCTGGTAAAAGTACATTGATTCGATGTGTAAATTTATTAGAAAAACCAACGACAGGAAATATCATTGTAAACGAACAAGACTTAACAACGTTATCGACAAAAGAACTAGCAAAAGCGAGACAAAGAATCGGAATGATCTTCCAAGGATTCAATTTACTTAAAACTGTTACCGTTTATGAAAATATCGCATTACCATTACAGCTTGCTGGCATTCCAAAAGCAGAAATTGAAAAAAGAGTAGAAAAGTATTTACGCATTGTCGATCTTTTTAATAGAAAAGATGCGTATCCAAGCGAACTTTCTGGTGGTCAAAAACAGCGTGTTGCAATTGCTCGTGCGCTATCACATGAACCTGAAGTGTTATTAAGTGATGAAGCAACGAGCGCATTAGATCCCGAAACAACCGATTCTATCCTTGATTTGCTATTAAAGATTAACGAAGAAATCGGAATTACGATTTTACTCATTACACATGAAATGAATGTCATCCAGCGTATATGTGACCGCGTTGCTGTTATGGAACATGGATCTGTAGTCGAAAGTGGGACTGTAAAAGATATTTTCACAAACCCACAACATGTAACAACGAAGAAATTTGTAAATAGCGCATTTGCAGCGAAAATTCCAGAAGAGGTACAGAAAGAACTACAAAGTACTGGAGAAATTGTAACACTTTCATTTATTGGCACTACTTCAGGGGAACCTGCCTTAGCCGTTGCCACAAAACGTTTCCAAGTGTATCCGAATATTTTATCCGGTAATATTACGCAGTTAAAACATGAAGCATATGGGAAACTAGTCGTTCATATGCAAGGGGAACAAAATGAAATCCACCGTGCTTTATCATTTTTACAAGAGCAAGGAATCATCGTAGAAGGAGGTAGAACAGACTATGGGAAACAAGTCCTTTTTGGATGAATGGGGTAAAGTCATATGGGAAGCTACGATCCAAACCTTTCAAATGACATCTATTTCATTACTCATCTCGATCCTTATTGCACTGCCACTTGGTGTTACACTTGTTTTAACGAGACCTGGTGGGCAGCGTGAAAATAAAATCATCTATCCTATTCTTAATACAATTATTAATATCATTCGCTCTCTTCCATTTATCATTCTATTATTCTTTATTTTACCTTTTACAAAGTTTCTAATGGGAACGTCCATTGGCGTGCAAGGTGTTATCGTACCGCTTGTCGTCTTCACAGCCCCTTATATCGCACGTTTAATGGAGACAGCTTTACTAGAAGTCGATCGTGGTGTCATTGAAGCCTACCAAGCGATGGGCGTTTCTACTATAAAAATCATTTGGCACGTTATGGTGAAAGAAGCACGTCCCTCCCTTGTACTCGGATTAACAATCGCAACGATCGGCTTAATCGGCGCAACAGCAATGGCTGGCCTTGTAGGTGCTGGCGGGCTAGGGGATTTAGCATACCGCTTCGGACATTTACGCTACGAGCCTGAAGTAATGTATGCAACTGTCTTTATTTTAATTATCCTCGTTCAAGGATTACAGTCTTTAGGGAATGATGTTGCACGAAGATTGAAGAAAGATTAAAAAAGAAGGTATCTCACCAAGGTGAGATACCTTCTTTTTTATCTTTTAAATCCACCTTCTGAATGAATAACTTGCCCAGTAATCCACTCAGCTTCTTCACTTACTAGAAATTTAATGAGTCTAGCTGCATCCCTTGGCTCACCAATTCTACCAAAAGGAAACATCGGCTTTAACCCTTGTTTTATCTCTTCAGTCATCCATCCTGTATCGGTTGGTCCTGGATTAATTGCATTCACTGTTATTCCTAAATGAGCTACCTCTGCTGACAACGTACTAGTAAGAGCATCAATAGCTCCCTTCGTTGTCGCATAAGCTAGTTCTCCTGCCATAGGACCTTGAAATTGCCCCGAAGTAATATTAACAATTCTACCACCATATTTCTTATCAAATCCCCGGGAAAATTGACTACTGAGCAATGTAGTCGCACGAACATTTACCATATAATGCTTATCTAATTCTTCAGCAGTCAACGTAGAGAAATCATTATTCGTAGAATATGCTGCATTATTAATTAATATATGAGGGTGCCCTAATTGTTCAGTAACTTTATTTATAAGCTCTTTCGGTGCATCATTCTGAGTTAAATCTAACTCCATACTTGAGACTTTAACACCGTTTTTTAGTAACTCTTCTTTTAATTGTATTTGTTCATTTTTATCAACGCCCCAAGGCATCTCTTTATCGTAAGCTGTCCAATACGTAAAAAATATATCGTATCCTAATTCAGCTAATTCTTTACAAACCGCTGCGCCTATACCATCTAGACGACTTACCCCTGTAATAACTGCTACTTTATTTTTCAATTGGTTCATCATATACTCCTCCAAGTTTAAAGGACGCATATTTTATATAAGAGATATAAACTTTCCCACAAAAAAGACAGATACATAAAATAGGCACCTATCCTTATAAAAGGGATGTACAATCCAAATATGCATTCCTTGAATGATTTACAGATAACTAAATAAACCCTCGCTTATGAGAGCAAAATTCATCTATCTAGTTTCTAATCATTACAAGTTCATCCACATATTGAGTCTTTGTCTCCTTTACATATATCTCCAAATTTTATTTTAGCACTAAAGATTTAATATTTCAAAAAATAAAAGAACCACTCCTATTTATAAAGTATCGTGTACTATAAACCATAGTGAATAACTAATTTAAATTTAAGTGTATACATTTATCATTACCTATTCGTTGTATAAGTGTAGGGAGGAAAAGTGATGGAAAAAGAAAATATATTTACCTCCTATCTTATCAATCTAGGGGAGGAAGTGTTCAAACTACTACTAGCGAAAGGGGCTATAAAAGAAGATGCAGAAGACATCATCCAAAATACCTTCTATAAAGTATACACATTGCTAGATAATCTAACCGAGAGTAACATACGTCCATGGTTTTTCAGAGTCGCATTAAATGAATACATTGATTTAAAACGCAAAAAAGAACAGCAAAACATCTGCTTAACTGAAGAAATCTATTCAAAACTTCAATATACAGACCGAGAATTGGATACAGTTTTAAATAAAGATGAGATTTTCTATTTATTAAAAGATATAAAATTAGAATATAAAGAAGCCTTCTTTTTAAAATATTATTACGATTTTACATACGAAGAAATCGCTCTAATACTAGATATTCAAGTAAACAGCGTCAAACAAAAATTACATCGTGCACGTAAGACAATTCATTCTAAAGTAGGAGGAAAAAATTAATGGATACTTCTTTAAAAGATGCTTTAAAAAAGGCTAAAAGGAAACAGTTGCTTAAAATCATCATTACCTCTATTATCGTTGTCATGATGCTTATCCCTATCATTTATAAAGTTGGCAATTACTTCGCAGCGAAAAGCTCTACGAAACTTCACGAACATCTCTTTTTACATAACGCAATTGCAGAACCGAATGTACAAATTGATTCTCAAGTAACAAGTAATTCATCTATGTTTGGCGGCAATATTATATCAAACCGTTCCAAAAACATTAACGGTTATGTAGTCCCATGGAACACATTAACAAGTTCTTATGGTTGGTTCCTGACTCATATTGACTTCAATGAGTTAACACCTGGCTTTTATTGGTCAGATACAAATTTCTATGAGTATGATAAACAAACAAAGAATAAATTTGCGACATTTTATAATCCGGCTATTAAAGATTATCACGATGGTGTGCAAAATGAATTAGGTGAAGTTTTACAAATGAACAACTATGTTGCCGAAGTTGCCATCTCTTTCAATCAACCCTATACATTAAAAGAGGTTCAAACAAAAATACCAGATAACTTAAATATCGTATGGCTATATATGACCTCACCAATCAGAGATGAAAGTAAAGGACCTGCTGGTATGCCTGTTTACGGATTCAATCCAGACAAGTCTCCTAAAGAAGCGTACAAAGAGTTCATTGATTCACTTAATCAATACGATGACGATGGACATGACGAAGATATACAGAAGTTTTTAAAAGCAAACAAAAACAAACCATTTGATCAAGTGAAAGTTTTAGGTGTTATGCTAACAGGAAAAACGGAAAACTTTAAAGCATTAGAAAACCAAGATTTTATTCGCGGTGCTTCTGTAGGGGTGACTGCGCAAGTTGTTCCTTATATAAAGCCAGAGAAATAATACGTAATGCCCAGATACGCTAAAAAAACTACATGAATCTGTTTACTATGGGAGCTCTCTACTAAAATAGATAGCTCCCATACCACATTTATTCTTCACCTTCCAAAAATAAATTTCAAAATGCTTTATGTACAATTTTACAAATAAAAAATCATAAACTTGTTCACATTATATCCATTGTGAATTTATTCACAATGGATATATAATAAACATGTAAATACAATATTGGAGGGATTTCAATGGTTATCAATTTTTTAAGAACTGATAAACGTGCTACTTTCATATTATTACTTTTACGGCTTTACATAGGATATACATGGCTCGCTGCTGGGATAGGCAAAGTCTTCGGACAATCTTTTGACGCAAGCGGTTTTCTAAAGGGTGCTATTGCTCAAGCATCAGGTGACCATCCTGCAGTACAAAGTTGGTGGGCAGATTTTCTTCAACATTTTGTCCTTCCAAACGCAGACCTATTTAGCTTTTTAGTTCAATGGGGAGAAATTTTAGTAGGTCTAGGTTTGATTTTAGGCGGATTAACAAAAACAGCTGCATTTTTCGGAATCATAATGAATCTTTCATTTTTATTAAGTGGAACCGTTAGTGTAAACCCAAACCTGCTTATTTTGACTATGTTCATTTTAGTTGCAGGGCAGAACGCTGGACGTATTGGATTAGATGGCTATGTTTTCCCTAAACTTTTCCGTAAAAACAACCACAGAACATATAAATTAAGTAAAACTGCGTAGTAACAGTTTACTTTTAAAATATAAATAAGAAAAAGAGCCTGAATATAGGCTCTTTTTCTTATTTATCCTAATTTAAACTTTTAACGAACCACGAAAACCTCTGGCAGCATAGTAAGAGTCTGCTCCATTGTGGTACACGAAAACATGTCCAAAGCGATAATCGCAAAATAGAGCACCACCAAGCTCTCTAATATCTGAAGGTGTTTGTACCCAACTCGATGATTTCATATCAAAATCTCCAAGTTGTTGTAACTCTCGATATTGTTCTTCCGTTAATAACTCAATGCCCATAGCATTGGCAACATCAATAACGTTATTTTCTGGTTTATGTTTTTTTCTTGATTCTAACGCTTCAAGATCATAACAAAGACTTCTGCGGCCTTTAGGACTCTCCTTTGAACAATCATAGAAAGTATATTCGTCCTTTTCTTCATCATAACCAACAACATCCGGCTCACCACCAGTTACTTCCATTTCGTTAAGTGACCACATTTTTTCATTATTAGTAGTCAGCTTCGCTTCAACTTTAGCCCATTCAAGACCTTCATGGCGGTTCATGTTTTTCTCAAAACGAGCTTGCAATACTTTCAATAACTCTTCACGTTTTTCTACTAGTAAGTCATTTTTATTTCCTGTCATATTAGTCCTCCCTGATTTATGTACTGATAGTAGTTTAAGTATATATTTTATAATAAATCATCTCAATATGAAGACCGTTTCAACCTTATGTCTTGTACAAACATCCCTTACAAATTCCTAAAACCCTCCATACTCTCTCCAAGAATATAGTGTGAAAACCACATCAAGTTCTGCTTCATAATAGCCACATGAACTCCTGGTTGGTCAGAACTATATGCCATTCCTTTAAATATAATTAATTCTGTATCAACTTCCATATCCATTAATCCTTGATATAGATCATATGCATTTGTAATTGGAATTCTTGCATCCTTTTCCCCATGTTGAATTAAGGTAGGCGTACAAGCTGATTTAATATACGTCATAGGTGATGTCTTCGTATATATCTCTGGATCATTCCATGGAGTATTTCCTAAATACATTCTAATAAAGTAAGGTATATCTGTATTTACATAATGGGTACTCCAGTTAGTGATTCCACCGCCAACTGAAATAGCTTTAAATCGACTACTAAATGTAGAACAGAAAGCTGATACATATCCACCGTTGCTCCATCCCATAGCTCCTACTCTATCCTTGTCTACCATTCCTTTTTCTACTAGTTCATCCACTCCAGATATAATATCACCGTAGTCAGCAATCCCCTGTTTTCTATAGTTAGCTTTTAAAAATTCATTACCATAACCTGAACTTCCTCTGTAATTTGGCTCTAAAACGATAAAGCCTTTTTCAACAAACTGTTCAATCGGATATTTCTCATTGAAGCAGTCTGAAAATATCGGAAAAGATGCCCAAGCCGGACCACCGTGAATTACTACTAATAAAGGATATTTTTTATTAGTGTCAAACTCTACTGGCGTTGATAAAACACCTTCTATTTCAAGACCATCGCTACTTTTCCATGAGATGATTTCCCTGTTACTTCTAAGTTTCCCTTTGAAAAAGCTATTTTCATCCGTTATTTTTTTATCGTCTAAATAGATTTCAAAGGTTTCATTTGTTATAGCCTTATTGTAGGATATATGTTTGCCATCCTTTGTTATAGAAGCATCCATTATAAAGCCATCTACTTTTTCGCTTAATATTTCCACAGTGCCATCTTCGGCTAGCAATCCAATAAGATAATTCGTTTTATTCTGCCACCTAATTAAAACCCCTTTAGCTGTCCACTGTAATGGCATAACCGTACTATCAAAATTTGTTACAGGTTGAATTACCTCTCCGGTATTTATATCATATATCTCTAACGTACTATCTTGTATATGGTTTCTATAGTAATCCTTCTCTCTTATGCTTGTTGTGTAACATATTTTACTGCCGTCAGGAGAAAAGCAAACACTCCCTCCCAACAACTTATCCACATTCAGCTTTTGTAGCTCTCCAGCTTTAATATGGAGTATGTATAGATCTCCATTTATATAATCTGCCATATTTGAGCTTGGTGTCGCCATAAATACAACCTTTTTACCATCATTTGAAATATCAAATTCATGGATATGAAAATCCTTACCATCCGTTAATTGATAAACAACTCTGTTCTCGTGTTCATCTGTATCACTTTGTATCACCTTTTCTATTTCAATGTAATATAAACAATTATTCTGGTGTTCCTTACCTATATGTTGAAAATCTCCATATAGGTCCTTACGTTTCTTTATCTCCTCACATTCTTTTGACTGCATAACATAATAAAGACCCTTTCCAGTAGGACCCCATTTGAATGTACTGACTCCTTCTTTCTCATCAGTAATTTGAACATCTCTATAACCATCTAGTGACTTAACAAATATCTGATTTTCCCCATCACCAACTGGACTAAGATATGCGATACACCTAGCATCTGGAGACCATAATGGGTGTGTACTATCTATATCCCCATTTGATAATGGGTAACTCTGCTTCTTATCTTTTTCATATATCCATACATGATTCCTATATGTATTGTCTTTCCAATCAGCCGTTTTCTTAACAAATACTACGTTTTTACCATCATCACTTATGTTTGTACTTGATAAGGTTGGTAATGAAATAATCTCTTCTATACTTAAATATGTTTTTTCATTCACTTTCATCAATATACCCCCTTGAAATGTCCATAAATCTCTCGTCTCTTTTTGCCGTAATAAAGGAAATTGTTCACGAATACTTAAAATGATAACGGAAAATTCAGATAAACAAAAGTGAAGTCGATAAAGTAAAACTTTAATTTATAGAGTTCTATCCACTTACCAATTCTAGATGTTCTTTTTCGAAACAAAAACACCCCTTTTAGATACAAGTTTGTAAATTTATTTTAAAGCTATAACTATATGTTGGTTTGGAATAAAATTTGATAAAAATGAAGTCACAAATCTTTATTTAACAACAAAAAATTCATTTTGAAAAAACGATTGATCAAAATAGAATTACTCTTTTTAACTAAGTATGAGATTTTTATAAAAAAATTTTAATCAAAACTCACTTAGAATCTTTACTTGAAGGAATAAAGCTTCGCATCTTTTTTGTGAACATCGTTAAACTAAGATAAACTTTGACCGTATCTGTAATTAATTGTAAAATATTATACGTAGAAAGGTATTATAAAATAAATATAGAAGGGGTATGTTTTTTAGTTTTAAAGGGGCTAAAGCACATCTATTTTATGTTTTTAAAGGGAGAATTGAAAAATCATATGAAGAATTTCAAAAATAGTACAGGTAAAATTTTACTAGCATCCGGATTAGTAGTTTCTATGTCAGCTTGTAGTGTAACAAATTTATTTGGAGAAAAAGAAAAAACAAATACTGAATCTGGTAAACAAGAAAGTAAAGAAACTAAGACAGAAGGAACAAATCCAACTAAGTCAGAAGGTAAATCATCTGAAACAAAGGAAAAATCAACTAACTCAAAAGAAGAAAGTAAAGATGTTAAGATGATTATGGTTTTGCCTGAGGATTACCCACAACTTATGGTAGACATTGAAGAAGACTTATTAAGACGTCTAGATTACTATGATGCTTCTGTGAGGGATAATAAAAAGGGAAGTAAGTCAAATGAAGAGGTACGAGATAGTATTAAAGACTTAGATAAAGTATTTAATAAAATAGAACGTATAGATGCACCAGGAAAATACAAAGAAGATCATAAGGAAATTGTAAAAGCTGTTCAAAAGTTAAAAGAATCTTTCAAAGAAGTATCGAAGTTATTTGATTACTCTAAAACACTTAAAGATACGGATGATGCAATTATAGATAAAGCAAACAATAAATTAGATGAAGCAAAACGCATTTGGAAACCTGTATTTAATAAGTTAAAAGCGGAAGCTAAGGGTGGTTCAACAACTACTTCTACAACAAGTGGTACTAGTTCTTCTAACTCACCGAGTTTATCTAGTGGTAATACAGTTAAAACATACAGTACCCAAGATAAAACTGGTATATTCAAAGGAAAAATTGATACACCAGACGAGGATTCCGCTAAGTTTAAGAATGTACAGAACAACTATAAAGACGGTACAGAGCTTGTAGGTAATTGGGGTATTGATTACGGAGACGGAGTCAAAACTACGTTAGTCCTAAAAGCAGATAAGACATTTGAAACATATGCAAATGGTTCTTATCCAAATAAAGATAATTACTTAACAGGAACATACCAAGCAGACGTTTCTTCCCATCAGTTAACGCTAATGGTGGAAAAAGGAACTCAAAATGGTCAAGAAGTGAAATTAGAAAGACCTATTTATTCATCATATGAGGTTAAAAATTTAGATGGTAAAGCGTTACAGATTTTCCACATAGACGAACAAGTAACAATTTGTTATGTAAAACAATAAATAACTAAAAAAACTCTGTAAAATGATTTTTACAGAGTTTTTTCTTAGTTTTAATTTATTTCAAACGTATAACTATACTTATTAACCTACCAATCTCCTACTCAACAGTAACAGACTTAGCTAAGTTACGTGGCTTATCAACGTCACACTCGCGGTGAAGTGCTGCGTAGTATGAGATAAGTTGTAATGGAATAACTGCTACTAGCGGTGCTAGCGCTTCGTGTACAGCTGGTAATACGAAGCTGTCACCTTCCATTTCTAAGCCTTTCATTGAAATGATACATGGGTTAGCCCCGCGTGCTACTACTTCTTTCACGTTACCACGAATTCCAAGGTTTACGTGCTCTTGTGTAGCAAGTGCGATAACTGGTGTACCATTTTCGATTAAAGCGATTGTACCGTGTTTTAACTCTCCTCCAGCGAATCCTTCTGCTTGGATGTAAGAGATTTCTTTTAGTTTTAACGCACCTTCTAATCCTACGTAGAAGTCTACGCTACGTCCGATGAAGAAACAGTTACGCGTTGTCGCTAAAAATTGTTTTGCTAATGCGTCCATTTCTTCTTTTTGATCACAAAGTTCTATCATTGCATTTGCTACAAGTCCTAGTTCGTGTGTTAAATCGAAATCAAGAACTTCACCTTTTGCTTTAGCAATATCAGCCGCTAAAATTGAAAGTACTGCAAGCTGTGCTGTGTAAGCTTTCGTTGATGCAACTGCAATTTCTGGTCCAGCGTATAACGGAAGTGTATAATCAGCTTCACGAGAAAGCGTAGAACCAGGCACGTTTGTAATTGTTAATGCTTTATGGCCCATTTCATTTGTTTGCACAAGTACTGCACGGCTATCAGCTGTTTCACCACTTTGTGAAATGTAAATGAAGAATGGTCTTTCTGTTAATAATGGCATGTTGTAAGAGAATTCACTTGCCACGTGTACTTCAACTGGCATTTTTGCAAACTTCTCGATAAATTGTTTTCCAACAAGACCTGCATGATAACTCGTTCCACATGCAATGATGTAAATACGATCGCTATCTAAAATCGCATTGCGGATGTCTTGATTTAATTCAATTTCGCCATTTTCATCTTGATACTTTTGAATTATATTACGGATTACAAGTGGTTGCTCATCGATTTCTTTAAGCATGAAATGAGGATATGTTCCCTTTTCAATATCACTTGCGTCTAATTCCGCTGTAAACGGTGCACGTTCAATCGTTTCACCTTGTAAGTTTTTAATTGTAATACTTTCTTTCGTTACGATTACGATTTCTTTATCCATTAGCTCAATAAATTGATCTGTAACTTGTAACATCGCCATAGCGTCGCTTGCCACAACATTAAAGTTGTCACCAACACCTACTAATAGCGGGCTTTTGTTTTTAGCAACATAAATCATGTTTGGATTTTCAGCATCAAGTAATCCGATTGCATAAGAGCCATGTAAAAGAGATAGCGTATTACGGAACGCTTCTTCTACACTTAATCCTGTGCTCACTTGTTGTTCCATAAGCTGTACGATAACCTCTGTATCTGTTTCACTTACGAACGTTACATCTTGTAAATATTCCTTTTTCACTAATTCATAGTTTTCAATTACACCGTTATGAACTAATGTAAAGCGTTTTGATGTACTTTGATGCGGATGCGCGTTTACCTTACTTGGAACACCGTGTGTAGCCCAGCGTGTGTGTCCGATACCCACGCTTGCTGCTACGTTCTCATCTACGATTTCACGAAGTTTTGCGATACGGCCTTTTTCTTTGTATACAACAACACCGTTCTCTGCTTGTACTGCAATACCTGCTGAATCATATCCACGATATTCTAGCTTTTCTAAACCTTTTAATAAAATTTCCTTTGCATCTTGCTCTCCAATAAATCCTACGATTCCACACATGTTTAGTCGCCGTTACAAATGCTTACACTGCTCTGCGAACATGTAACGACATAGTCCGATACCATTTTTATTTATACTAAAAAACGGATTACATATTGCTAGCCCTGTAAGCTTGTAACGGCTTTCACCTTCCTCTCGATTGGGTTTAAGTCCGTATATACTTATACAGCTAGTTTTCATCCGTTCCTCTTCTCTCATCACACTTTCACCTTTGTCCACTAAGTCACCTTAATGATTTAAGTAAAAGTTTGCGGTTGTGATGAACAACCGGGAGTCATCCGCCGAAATCTCGATAAACCCCACCTCGTCAACTACACTATTTGTAGTTCTGGCGCTTTTATAATTTACAATATTTCCTTTGAGAAAAAGAACAAGACCATCTTATAACAAACATGGATAAACCGTCAATGAAATTTTTTTCATCGTCTATAAAACATATGAAAAAGGAGCACTTTTTGTGCTCCTTTTTCATATAAATTCAGCTAATTATTCAGCGCCAACTTCGGCTTTCACAACTTCTACAATGCGATGTACATATGCATCACAAACTTCTTGTGTTGGTGCTTCTGCCATTACACGAATAAGTGGCTCTGTTCCAGATGGACGAACAAGAATACGGCCATCACCGTTCATTTCTTCCTCTACAACACGAATAATTTCTTTAATTTTTTCATTTTCTAATGCTAATTTTTTATCTGTTACACGAACGTTTACTAACAATTGTGGGAATTTCGTCATTTCTCCTGCAAGCTCAGATAATGGCTTTTTCGTCATTTTCATGATGTTTACAAGTTGAAGTGCACTTAACATTCCATCACCAGTTGTAATGTAATCAAGTAAGATAATATGGCCTGATTGTTCTCCACCTAGGTTGTAACCCCCACGCTTCATTTCTTCCATTACGTAGCGGTCACCAACTGCTGTTTTATCACTTGTAATATTATTTGCTTCAAGTGCCTTGTAAAAACCTAAGTTACTCATAACAGTTGAAACAACTGTATTATGTTTTAATTGACCAGTTTCTTTCATATATTTCGCACAAATGAACATAATTTGATCACCGTCAACGATGTTTCCTTTTTCGTCTACAGCAATTAAACGGTCGCCATCGCCATCAAAAGCAAGTCCGATATCCGCACCTTTTTCTTTTACCAATTCAGCTAAGCCTTCTGGATGTGTAGATCCTACACCCTCATTAATATTCATACCGTTTGGAGAAGTTCCCATTGTTGAAATATCAGCTTCTAGGTCTGCAAATAAGTATGGAGCTAGAGAAGAAGTTGCACCATGTGCACAATCTAAAGCGATATGTAGGCCAGAGAAATCTTCTTCAACAGTTTGTTTAATGTACTGTAAATATTTTTGTCCACCTTCAAAGTAATCGCTCACTTGTCCAAGATTAGTACCTGTCGGACGTGGTAGTTCATCAACTTCTTTGTCTAATAAAGCTTCAATCTCAGCTTCTTGCTCATCTGTTAATTTAAAGCCGTCTGAACCAAAGAATTTAATACCGTTATCTTGTACTGGATTATGAGATGCAGAAATCATAACACCCGCTTGTGCATCTAGTGCTTTTGTTAAATAAGCAACGCCCGGTGTAGAAATAACGCCAAGGCGCATTACTTCTGCTCCAGTTGATAATAGGCCTGCTACTAAAGCTCCTTCTAACATATGACCAGATACACGTGTATCACGACCGATAATTACTTTTGGACGATCTGTATCTTTTGTTAATACATAACCACCAAAACGTCCAATTTTGAAAGCTAATTCAGGTGTTAACTCCTTATTTGCAACTCCGCGTACTCCATCTGTACCAAAATATTTACCCATTATGATTCGCTCCTTTTTCTTGCTCTTTTTGATTATCTACTGTTGGTTCTTGACTCGTTTCTTTATCTTTATCTTTATCTTGATTTTGATTTTGGTTTTGATTCTTTTCCTGTTCTTTTTCTGAATCAGGTTCAGGATTTTTTGGTTTCTCATTTTGATTTTCTTGATCCGTATTTGAATCCGGTTGTTGACCGTTACCCTGTACTTCTTTATCTGGTTTTTCTTTCTTCACAATAGTAACTTTAGCACTTTTTTGTTTTGGCTCTATTGAAATATTACCAGGACCGCTCACTTGAATGGAAATATCTTTCGTCCCTGAGGATACATTTTGCAGATTAATTACCGCTGTTATTTGAGCAGCTGTTATTTTATCTACTATACTTGCTTCTCCTGAAATATCAACACTTATCTTTCCATCTTGCGGCGAAAGTAGCTGAGCAGTAACATCTTTAGACAGTCCATTTTTCTGGATTGGGATACCATCAATCGTTTTTGTTTTCGTTTGTTTTGTTTTTTGCACTCCCACCGAAACCTTCACTTGATTCGGTTTTGCACTTGTTACACCCTTGGGTAATAAAACAGAGGCATCGAATGTTGTAGACTCTGTCAATTGACTAAGATCTACTTCGACCCCCTCTAGAGATTGTATATTATCCAAAATATCTTTTGGACCAGCTATCGTTACTTCTCTCGGTTCAACACTGATATTTGTAACCGCCAATCCTTCTGCTAAACTCCCCTTCTTCGTATACGTTACAGGAACAGTTTTTTCAGTATTATTGGCTGTAGTTTGCGTTGCCACATTCAACGTTACACTAATCTTAGATGGACTTGTTCTTACATTTAAACGTTTTCCTTCTTTATTGTATAATGTAACTTCGGGAGTTTTTGTAACAGTTTTATTAACACCTTTTAAATCAACATACGCTTTGGCAGATGAAATGCTTTCAATTTCTTCTTTCGTCCCAACTACCTCAACAGTATCCGGTTTAAGGCTTGATTTTTCTAGAGTAGCCCCCGCTGGCATCTGATCCTCATTTGATAATTTCAGATCTACATGAACATATTTTCTCGCCTTTTCATGAAGAGTAACTTTAATTGTTGATGGCTGAACTGTTCCTTTCACATCATCTGGAAGCCCGTTCGTTTTTAAAGAAATCTCATAAGTTCCTTTTGGACTATCTCGCAAATCAACCGGTATGTCAAATTGTTTTTTTGCTTTTGCTGTAGCAACTGATGCTTTTGGGCCTTCTAATTTTACTTTAACGCCCTCTGCCGGAATACCACTTACAATATATTTTTCCTCATCATACTTAAGATTAATAGCATAATTAGTTAATGTTTCTTTCGTATCATTTGCAAAAGGTAATATACCTGATGTCGTATTTTTTTCAGTTAACGTCGCTGACATAAAAAGCATACACGCCAATAGTAATGAGATCCCTTTTAAAAACCAATGATTCTCCATTAACTTATCCATGACGCTTTCTCCTCCAATTCCATAAAGACGAAGAAGTCGTTTTTTCGTTTCCACTAAATTCAGCTAATAACATATCTTTCAGCTGTTCTGTCTTCAAATCACGATGCAACTTACCATTTTTCGTTAAAGAAATTTGACCAGTTTCTTCAGACACAACTACTGTAATACTATCAGTAACTTCACTAACTCCCATTGCAGCACGATGTCTAGTTCCTAATTCTTTAGAAATAAACGGACTTTCTGATAATGGAAGATAGCATGCTGCTGCTTTAATTGTACTTCCTTGCATAATTACCGCTCCGTCATGAAGAGGTGTATTTGGAATAAAAATATTAATAAGTAATTCCGATGATACGTTTGCATTAAGCGGAATACCCGTTTCCACATAATCACCCATACCGGTCTCTTTTGACAAAGTAATTAATGCACCAATTCTACGTTTCCCCATATATTCGGTTGCTTTTGCTATCGATGTTGCAACCATTTCAGGTTCATCATCCTCATGCGTTCCAACACGCGAAAATAAACTCCCGCGCCCTAGCTGCTCAAGTGCTCTTCGCAATTCTGGCTGAAAGATAATAATAACGGCTAAAAATCCCCACGTTAATACTTGTTCAGTTAGCCAAGATAGCGTACGCAATTCAAGGAAAATACTGATCATCTTAACGACGATAATAACTGTAATCCCTTTTAAAAGTTGAACAGCTTTCGTCCCTCGGATTATAAGAATTAGCTTATATATAATAAACCATACAATGGCAATATCTAATGCCGTACTAAGATATTTCAAAATGGTCGTATCTTCAAAAGGCATGCTATCCCTTCCTCCTACTTACGAGCAATTCTATCCATATATTGAAATATTGTTTTATGCTCTATCTGTATGTATTTCCAACAACTAGTTAATTATACCATACATGAAACAAACGACAATTACAAACAACCCCCTTTAGCTCAAATTGGTAAGATGTCAAACATTTTTATTGTACAGTATAATATAAATCATTATTATACGCTTATTTTCAAATAAAAAAAGCAACTTCTCAGTTGCTTTTCTTACATTTATTTTAGTTTTTCACCGAATAAAGAACCCATTAAAGCAACTGCTGTTGTTGCCGTTCTATTTCTCTCATCTAAAATCGTATTTACCTCAACAAATTCAGCAGATGTGATAATATCAGCTTCTGCTAACATTTCCATCGCCAAATGACTTTCACGATAAGATAGACCGCCAATTACAGGCGTTCCAACACCTGGTGCATCATGAGGATCAAGACCATCTAAATCTAATGATAAGTGTACACCATCGGTATGAGATAAATATGCGATTGTTTCTTCCATCACAGCCGTCATCCCCATACGATCAATTTCATGCATTGAGAACACTTTAATACCTTCATTGCGAATGAAATCTTTTTCTCCTTCATCCAATGCACGCGCACCGATAATTACGACATTCTCTTTTTTCACCTTTGGATATGCTCCGTATAAATCTACAAGTGAAGAATGTCCATAACCTAAACTTGCTGCAAGTGACATACCATGAATATTTCCAGATGGTGAAGTTTCCTCTGTATTTAAATCACCGTGTGCATCATACCAAATAACGCCTAAGTTTTTATAATGTTTTGCTACACCAGCTAATGTACCGATAGCAATACTATGGTCACCACCTAATACAAGTGGAAAACGCCCTTCTTCTATAATATGATCCACCTTACTTGCTAATTCATTACATACAGTTGCAACTTGTGTAAGGTTTCTTAATTTTGTATTTTCATCTATCTCTTTTTCTCTCTCTATACATATATCTCCCATATCTTTAACGTCATATCCAATTTCTTCAATTCTTTCAATTACCCCTGCATAACGGATCGCGCTCGGTCCCATATCAACTCCACGACGCATCTGTCCTAAATCCATTGGAACTCCAATAACTGAGATTTCTTTTTTCATAGATAGTATCCCCCTTTTATGCCTTCACTAAATATTTTAAATCTTTTATATAGTCTGACTCAACTCGACATTTTTCTGTATGGATATACAATTTATTCACTTATATTCACGTTGAAAACCAAATTTTAAGACTATTCTATGTATAAAGTTAACTTAATGAAACAATCGCAATCACTATTATTAAATAATAATAATAAAACACTCCTATATTTAGAAGTGTTTTTCTGATGCTATTTTCCATACTGTTGCAATATTCTTCGTTGTCATTTCAATATTTTCTTCTGCTACTTTATATGCTTCTTCTAGTGTCATCGGTCTCGTTGTAATACTAAATACCGCATCTATTCCTTTCTCGTACACAGCTGAATAATCAGATGATACAGACCCTCCAATAGCAATTACAGGCACAGAAAAACGTTTTGCACGCCCCGCAACACCCACAGGAGCCTTTCCATATGCAGTTTGTTTATCTATTCTACCTTCACCAGTTATAATAAGATGTGCATCTTCTATATGTTTATCGAAATTTGTATAATCTAATACAATTTCAATGCCCCTACGCAAGTCTCCCTTTAACACTGAAATAACAGCCGCTCCCATTCCTCCCGCTGCCCCTGCACCAGGTATTTCAGATACATCAAAAGATACATATCGTTTAAGCATATTCGCATAATGTTGTAAATTCTCATCTAGCTCTTTCATCATCTCTATATTTGCACCCTTTTGTCTCCCAAATACGAAAGATGCTCCCTGCATTCCGACTAATGGATTATCCACATCACATGCCGCTTCTATCTTTACCCCCTTTAAGCGTGGGTCCATTCGTGAAAAATCAATAGCAACAATCGATTGTAATGTGCCTCCAGATGGATCTATTACTTCACCCTTGTCATTTATAAATCTTACTCCTAAAGCTGCTAACATACCTGCCCCACCATCATTTGTAGCACTTCCTCCAAGTCCTAAAATTATGTACTCCACTCCTTGATCTAGCGCATGTAATATAAGTTCTCCTGTTCCTTTTGTCGTTGTAATAAGTGGGTTGCGCTTTTCAACTGGAACGTGCTGTAATCCTGATGCTGCTGCCATTTCAATAAACGCTGTCTTTTTATCTTTAGAAATGCCATAAAAAGCTTGTATACCTTCTCTAAGCGGTCCTGTCACACTAATTGATATAATTCTCCCCCCTGTAGCATCAACAAGTGATTCAACCGTCCCTTCTCCTCCATCTCCAATTGGTATTTTCACATACTCTGCATTAGGAAAAATTGCTCTAAAACCTCTTTCAATAGCTCCACATACTTCTATAGCTTTTAGGCTTTCTTTATATGAATCAGATGCAATAACAACTTTCACAATTATCTCCCCATCCCTTATTTTTACGTTTTCTTCATTTTAAACGACAAGTATAAAAGTTGTCTTTTTAAACACAAAAAAAAGCTTACATCGTATGATGTAAGCTTTTTTATTTAGGTGGAGCCTAGCGGGATCGAACCGCTGACCTCCTGCGTGCAAGGCAGGCGCTCTCCCAGCTGAGCTAAGGCCCCTTATTAATTAAGCGGAAGACGGGATTCGAACCCGCGACCCCAACCTTGGCAAGGTTGTATTCTACCACTGAACTACTTCCGCAAAAATGATGAGCCATGAAGGACTCGAACCTTCGACCCTCTGATTAAAAGTCAGATGCTCTACCAACTGAGCTAATGGCTCGTAAATGGCTGGGCTAGCTGGATTCGAACCAGCGCATGACGGAGTCAAAGTCCGTTGCCTTACCGCTTGGCTATAGCCCATTAATATTTACTAGTATGGTTATCTTTTCAAAAAAATAAACCCTCTCAGGTTATTTTAAAGAAAATGGTGGAGGGGGGCAGATTCGAACTGCCGAACCCGAAGGAGCGGATTTACAGTCCGCCGCGTTTAGCCACTTCGCTACCCCTCCGACATTTTAAATATATATGGTGGAGGATGACGGGATCGAACCGCCGACCCCCTGCTTGTAAGGCAGGTGCTCTCCCAGCTGAGCTAATCCTCCAAAAGTGGTGACCCGTACGGGATTCGAACCCGTGTTACCGCCGTGAAAGGGCGGTGTCTTAACCACTTGACCAACGGGCCAAAAAAGTTTTAAACCTATTCCCAAGCTTCCAACCGGGCTTGAACCGGTGACCTCTTCCTTACCATGGAAGTGCTCTACCAGCTGAGCTATGGAAGCATAATGGCTCCGCAGGTAGGACTCGAACCTACGACCGATCGGTTAACAGCCGATAGCACTACCACTGAGCTACTGCGGAATAATATTGCTTGGCGACGTCCTACTCTCACAGGGACAAGGTCCCAACTACCATCGGCGCTAGAGAGCTTAACTTCCGTGTTCGGTATGGGAACGGGTGTGACCTCTCTGCCATCATCACCAAACTATGAAGGCATATTCCTTCAAAATGTAATAAGAAATTTTACATATATATTCCTTCAATACTAGATTCATCGCTCACATGTCACCATGCTTCCA
>NZ_QPET01000031.1:0-29609 GCF_008368855.1 Bacillus sp. TE8-1
ACAAATGGGATAGAGGGGTTAGGCGTGAAACAGCTCGCTAATGTGTTAACTCCCCTGACGTTAATCGTCCGTTAGGTCAAAACGTTAGAAACCCCCACTTCAAGCTTTGCTAAGTGGGGGAGTGTTCATTAAATTCACCTAAAACGTTGAATTAAGGAAGTTGTTTATTTTCTGTTTAAATTGTTGATGAAATAATCTGTTCAGATCTACATCGCTATTAGAAAACTCTTTAATTTCTTCCATTGAAAATGTGCCACCCCAATATGGAGAGGTATGAATATCCGAATGGAATGTCACTCCTAAATGGGTAGAAGGAATGGCATTTAGCATGATGTTTGAAATTTCTTTTAAAACGTCTTGGGAAACATCTTGTGGTACATCAAAGATTAATTCATCATGTATCTGTAATACGATGTGTATATCATGCTCTTCAAGTATAGATTTGTAATTATCCTGTAGCCATTCATCTCTATCTAAGCATTTTGTACCATCTGGCCGGGTGGGATAAAATAAATTTACCATGGCTTTTTTAACTTGTGTCGCAGACGTTCCTTGTATTTTAAAGTTACAACTTTGCCGTTTTATTTTCTCTAATCTCCAATCTGAATTTTTGTTCTTAAAGGTGGAAGAATTGGTAGCTTTTAATATTGTTTCTTTAAAACGTCTTTTTCTACCAAAAAAATCTTTTACATAACCATTGGTTAAAACTTCTCTATGTGTTTCAGCTTCCCATCTTAAAAAGTTGGGTAATTGTTGTTTAAATTGATTAATTAACGAGGTCGCTGCTACTTTTGTAATATTTAATTGATCGGATAAACCGATTTCTGTTATACCATATAAGGTCACTTAAACCCCTTAGTTTCCTAAGGGAGTGGACTATACCTTAGCAACTATTTCAAGTTACTTCTCACATTAAGCGAACTCGTTAGATTGGTTGTTTATATAACCGCGGAACGCTATAAGTCTCTGCACCTGCCATTCATATGAACGCTTTGGCACAGGATTACCATATGCTTATACACTTAGGTTTCCCTGTTTTGAGTGAGATTTTAATTCGGCAATCCCTTTACCGAATACAATGCTTTTCATTTCTTTTCTAAGCGATTCAAAAGCATTTGCCAGAGAAGGAATGGTAGTACTATTTAGTTCCTTCATATTATATATCTTCAAGATATATAGACATTCTGGGGTATCTGACCATTTATTTATAAGCTGTTGTATATGATGCTGAGTCTCTTTTAATGTCTCTCTTTTATAATTTCGAATATCCTCAAACAAGTTATAAGTAAACCCCTTAATTTGGCAAGTGATTTGACTATGTACATCTAAACCTTTCTTAAAGGCTTCAATTAGAACCGGTTCTTGTGTTACTATTGCGAGCCAACGTAATTCTTGTTGTATGTATACCGCCATTTTCATGGTATTTGAACACTCCTTAAAGGAGCCGGATTAGACTATACCTTCTGTTGCATTCCTGCAAATAATGGGCAAATTTTGTGACCACTAAGCCCATAGCCTACCGTATAAATGAGTTCGATGGATTTATCAATTTTGGTTGATAGACGACTCATTATTTTGTTAACTATGAATCAAGATGATAATTAACAAGCAGTCGTTGCACTTCTTGTCACTAGAAGCACAGGATTCGCTCCACCGTTACATGAGGGCGTTCCCTGTTTTGAGTAGGTTTAGATTAACGACTTCAGCCAACGTTTTGTAAACTGAAGTCAATACTGGTGAATAATCTACCTCTTTCTGCTCTAAAGGCCATACGTATAAAATCAGCTTTACTTGGTACTTGTTGTCATTGTAGTAATGCAAGGCTCTTTATCCTTGCTCTCTTTTTTCAAAGAGTATCGGACTATATCATCACCCTGTTGTAGAAGGGTGGATCGCTTTCGTGCTTATTTCACCTGTTCTAGGTTAATTTAAGTAGTCTCTGCACCTTTCTAATATCCCTATTAGACTTGGCTCAGGATTGACATAGGTAATTACCCTTAGCTTTCCCTGAATTAACGATCTGCTTACACATAAAGTTACCTTTATGCAGCCCACAACTTTAGGTTTGGTGACGAGCAACTCATACGTCCTGTTTTAGTTCCTACAGAGTTATAGATAGGATGAATTTTATTATCGATAGTACCTTGTTGTTCTTTGGGTAGGGAGTTGCAAAAAGAACTTATTAATTTCACTAAGCGACGATATTCTAGAATTAGAGGAATTACAGGATGCATTGATAGATTACGTATTAGCGTTTTTCTATCTGTTTTTAGCTTGGAAATCACACTTTTGCAACCTTTGTCATATTCCATGATAGGTTTTAGAATAGCGTTATCAATATAAAGTTTTTGGGCCAAATGGGCTGGAGAATTTATATTAAACAAAGTGCTTGTTAATTTATTTACGCTATTATATTTATTTTGTTGCTTAGGTGGGTGCACACAATTATTTAATGTGATAGTAGAACCTAGGTGATTCAAGATTTCTTTTTTTACGGATTGTAATTTCGCTTGGAGTATTTGTTTTACATCATTGCTTAGAAATTCTTCATTAATTTTAATACCTTTTCTTTCAGCAGTAGTAAGTACTGCTATTAAAGGCATCTCTATTTCTCTAAATAATTTATATATAGGAACAAGATTAAATTTAGGGTTTTCAAAAATCCTTTTCTGATACTCGAATACAGACTTTAGCATAAAAATATCATAGCAAGCGAAGTAGGTAGCTACATGGTGTTGTAGCTGATCATAGAGTGTCTTTTCAAACATATATTTTTTTCTATCAATGGTATTTAAAATGGTTCCTTTTGAAATAAGACGGGGTAATACATATTCTTTATACCATTCTTTTACACCTTTTGAATGGTTCTCATTTAATAGGTTTGCAGCTATCTCAGTATCCCAAAAGATATTATATGTAATGTCAAAATTACACCAATTATATAGAGCATGAATGTGTTGCTTACTGTTACTAAGTATTAATAAGGTATCTTTCTCTAATAGTGGTGAGAGTTTTTTTATCGTGTATTCTAGACTTAATGTAGAGATATTCTGTGATAATCGATGTTTAAAAGGCTTAATAGGTATATAAAAAAAACTGTTATCCATAAATCCAATCGTAATTGAGATGATTGAGTCTTTAAAAGGATTCAAACCAGTGGATTTCGTATCAATAAATGTATAAGCTTGCGAATGTAAGGTTTTATACACCTTATACTTGGTAATGAATTCTTTAAATTGTTCAGGGGTATGTATTAAGTAGTAATTTAAAGGTAGTTTTACTGAATTATTAATTCCGTGAACATATTGATTTTTTTTTATCGTAATCTTTTTTTTCTCATTTTTTTTTGTACGAGTTTTTTGCGTGCTTTCTTTTACTTCGCGCTTATTTAATAGTGTAAAAATGTCCTGATTGGATTCATTTGATTTAAAAAACAAAATTTACAACTCCTTACTTCAAAAAGGGACGAAATAATCGTCCCTTTCTATATTTAATAATAGAAATTAAAATTCCATACGGTTTTCTAAAACGGTAATTTATGATTAGTAGTTCTCAATTGTTCCTTTTCATCAAAACCTTCAGTAGTTAATGAAAGAGTAGGGGAACTACATTGAAACTGTGCTTGCTGTAAATTGTATATTGTTGAGGCTGCATTCATAAATTCTTGGATTTCATCAGGACTATGAGAAGTTATATATGTTGATATATCAAGCATTTCAATTTCATTAAAGTCTGGCTTCTTTAATATAGGTTCTTCATCCACTGAAGTATAATGATATGGTTTAGCTGAATAAGTGGTATCATTAGCACCTGTCCCACTTCTAGAGATAGTGACAAAATCTTTTGTAGGATCAATCATGTAAACATTAAAGTCTGTGTGTAATTTTTGAATGTGAGTTTTCGCTAAAGAGACTAGCTTAATCTTATTATCTAATGGATCATATACACGTAATTTAATCTTCAAATTCGGATATTTACCAGGATTAACGTGACAAAGGGGGCACACATCTGTCCCTGGACAACGTATATATTTGGGTTTTAAGGTAGGTTCATAATGCTCGCGAATACCAACCAGATTTTCATACCAATCGATAAATAAAAGTGTAAGTGGTTTTTTATCTTTAAACGTAAGAAAGGTGTTTCCCACTTTTAAAATTGCATCTAATCCTTTTATTGTCGTCATACTTTATTTCCTCCTTAAATTGACAAGATATATAACGTCATCAAATTGTTATATATCGATATAAAGGTTTATTTAAATTAACTTTGTTTATTCTATTTATATAAATAAATAGAACTTAAGTTTTTAAATGCAGACTGTAAGTTATGAATCTAGTCAATATTTAATAGTAACAAATCAATAGTTAAGCTTAATAATTTTCCAATAAAGTTCATGTAATGAATGGTTATATATATAAAAGAGGGCTGAAATCTAATAAGAAACAGATAAAAAACGCCTTTGAAAATTATTGTCGATGTTGTATACTAGTTGTATATACTAGACTGATTAATAGTTATCGTAATAACTAATTAAATAGTTGCGGAATTTATAATAAAAATAAAAGTTGCTTTTGTTTACAAAATGTTCTTAATTGTTTTACAATATTTTTAGGTGATTGTTGTTTGAAATAGTAGGGAACTATGTATATTAACAACAATAAATGCTACGCAATTTCTTTAATGCTCTTGTTGAGTGCGATTTATTAATTTTAAGTTCGTTTGCGATTTCGGCTAAATTCATACAGACTCCTAAGCCGTCATATAGCATGTATTCTATGACATGTTGTTCAGTCGGGGTAAATTTATTTCTATGTATTTCAAAATCTGCTTTAACAATTGAGAATTCATATCCTTGTTCGTAAGACTCTTGGCAAAATGTAGGGCAATTATTTTCACTAGAATCGTCTTCAATAAATCCATCACAATAAAATACAGAAGTCGAATTTTGTTCTACCATTCTATTTGTATAACGATAATAATCAACCACGGTTCTTTTAATAATTGTTTGACAAAATGAAGGTAGCTTTTCAGATGGAACTGTTGTTTGTTGAAGAGATTTCATTATACGCAAGATACAATCTTGTTTCACATCTTCTTTATCTTGATTTCTCACCTTAAATAGTTCAAAATTAAAAATTTTAGCTATAGATTCAGAGTTTAGTATTTCCATTATTAAATCTTGAAAGTTTATAGTTGCTGTGTTCATTATATAAATCCCCTTTATTTGAATGAATTAAAATTTACTGCTTAGTAAACTAATTGAATTTGTATTTAATTTATCTAGTAACCCCATCTTAAGTAAGTCATTGGAGTCGATTTTTGAATCTTCAGTGAATTGGGGTGGATAAAGCGTATGATTGACCGTGAATCCTTCCTGTAATAAGTGTTTTGTTGCTTTTTGTGTTGCATCTTTTCCAGCTTTGTCATTGTCAAAAAATAGATCAACTATCTCTATACCTGCTAGATGTAATTCGCGTATTTGGTTTTTAAATAATAATTTTCCGTTAATTGCAACAGCAGGAATACCTACTTGATAGTTACTCATTGCATCTATAGGAGATTCTACGATACGAACTCTTTTAATCCGATTGGCTGATGTTCGTAATTGATTAATTAAATGAAGTCCAAATAAAATATCTTTTTTGTTTGGTAACCCTTCGTTGATAAATTTTGAACCGTTATAATTGCTTCCAATTTTTCGTTTTTGTAAAAAGCGAAGATCCCCGTTTCGAGTACGTTGCGGAAATACGATACATTTATTTCTGACATCTATTTTTATTTCGTAAGTATCTAAAGTCTTCATGTTTATTCCACGCTGATTAATTAAATAGGACATTGCTACATTGTAAATTTCTTGATTTTTAAATTTTTCCTCATCCAATTTTTTGAGTGTTTCTTCGGATAACGTATTTGCTTTTATACATTTTTTTCTTGTAGCTAAGATTTTTGTAATGTCTAAAGGTTTACGATTGTCTTCAAAATAGTAATTTGATAATAGGGCTTTTAATCCGTTGCCTTGTTCTAAAACAAAAGCGGTTTCAATTACACAATCTATGGTTCCTAAGTATCCACAACAGAAACAGTGTGTGTGATAGGGAGGGGTTTTAGAAATACCAAATGATGGTCTTGTTTCTGTATGATTCGGACAGCAACACATTATATAATTGCCGTTATCATTTTTCTTCGAAAATGCTGCATGGTTACTTTGATATCTAAGGGAATACTGATACTTAAAACGCAAATCATCTATTAGACTTGGTATATCAAGTGATGTATTTTCGAGAATTTCTATATTTTTTGCTTTTTGCATGTATTTTCATCTCCATTATTAAGACTAGAAGAACTGTTTTTCATACTGATTGTTTATGGTACTAATCAGTCCGGTATCAAAGTTATATCGCACAATGAAACTTTGGCCACTAGCATTGCCACGATTTTTTATAACCTGTACTTTAAAGGTAGTTTCATTTATTTTGATAATAGATATACCTTTGCTAGCATCTTGGAAAATTGCATAAGTTTCCCCGATATCTTCACCAGTCATCGTGCTATCATTTAGACTTTTTTTTATTCTTTTAGCAGACTCTCTGTTAGCTTGTGCTACTACATAACCTGGAATTCCTGTTCCTAAAATCATTTCACGTACTGCTGCTGATATTTCAAATAATCTTTGTCTTAAATCCCCAAAATTATTATTGGAGCTATTTAAACGTACTTTGGATAATTGATCTAAAACAAAGCGAGTATGTCCTTCAGACTCAAGGATGCGTTGTATTTCAGTAACTGTATAGGGGCGACCACCATTTTTTTGAATATCATAGATGACCATATCTTTTTGCTTTTTCCTTAGTTGATCTAAAAAGAAGATATAACGGTCTTTTTGTTCAGCTGACATAGTACCACGTTGTATGCCTAGATTTGATACACCAGCCAGGACATGATCCCAATTTCGGGCAATTTCTTCGGCACGTTGTTCTAAAGCAAAGTAGGCAGGGAAATCCCACTCGATATTACTATTCCAAGCGGACATTAACATAAATGAGGATATTAATGTTTTGCCCATATTAGATGGTGCGAAAACAAGAAAATAATCAGTTTCTTGCCCATCACTTACTAATCCATTAGTCACTAAATCTAATGTTTTAAAGCCTGTAGTCGCTCCTAAAATTTCATTTTCATCTCTACCATGAATTGATAAGTATTTACTCTTACGTGTATCCGCCATTCCAGTATATGAGTATCCTTTGTTGTCAATATTCGCAAGTTTTAACATATTCGTGGCATTTAATTTAATATCTAAAATAGCTTCTACAGTTTTCTTTTCAGCGACAAGGTTTGCTGCTTTTTGAAGAAAGGGCTTGAATTTTCTATGTAACCAATCTTCTTTAAGAGCATCTACTACAAATTCTGTTTTTTCTAATTCGACCATTTCAAATTCTTCAAATATATTCATTACGGTTTCTATTGTTGGAAGTTGTTTTTGTAATTCTTTAAAATTTTTAATGTAATTAAAAATATCTTTATGTATAGGAAAATGTTCTTCATCAAGGCCATTTTTATCAATTGAAGACCAATCTCTGTTTTCTAATATATGGTTTAATAGTTGTAATTCTTCAATGGATGGCATAATATAGACTCCTTTTCATCTAATCTCGACATAATAATCGATGTGATAATGGAAATAGTTGCGATTTTTTTAATAACAAAACGCGGAACTTATGTTCGTTTTTAGGGTGAAAAATTAGAACTTATGTTCTTTTGTAATTTAAAATAAAACGTATGTTCTATTTTTGTCAAAAAATAAAAGAACTTATGTTCGTTTTTGGGGCGTAAAAGAATAGAAGATTAAACCAGAACCCTAATGGAATAAAGCATCTTACTATCCAAAACAGATATTGCTGCTTTATTATGTTCTGATTAACTTCTTTTGTTTTACAGATATTTATATATAAGGATTTAATGCGTTTCTACTCAATTCATAAGCTGAAAATTTAATCATGTAAATTAGTATACTATGGAAATATATTAATTGTAATACTATTTTTACATATTTATCATATTATTGTTAAATGGATTCTAGAAAGACCCCGTTACATGACGAGATCTTTATATAATTGGCTTCAGAATATAACTTTTTTCTTGTCTTCTATCACGACCTCCTAATTGATATACAACAGTATTAAATAACATACGAGATGTAATAATATCCCCAAGACAATTCTCTTGTTCTAATTGTTGGAGTGTAAGATTAGAAGTGAAAAATGTTGATTTTTTGTTTTCTTTACGAAAATCAATTACATCATAAGTAAAATCCTTAATATAATTTGTAAATCTCCCATTTCCTATATCATCAAGTATTAGTAGGGGAACCGTCTTCATGAGTTTTACTTGTTGTAAAACTTTTTGTGTGAAATCTTCATCATTTAATTGATAAATTTGCCGTAGATCATTTGCCCATGAACCATACTTAATATAGAGTACAAGCGGAGACTCAAAATTAAATAAAGAAGGATTCATTACTGATTTAAATATATATTCCATTGCAAAGGCTATAGCAGTATATGATTTACCAGTTCCTTTTTGTGGATGTATAAAAGCAAGATTATTTCCATTCTTAACAATTTCCTCTATTGAATTAAAAGTATCTATAATGTAGTCTTTGTACATTCTGTTATCCGTGTCTATTAAGAAATTTCTTTTATTTGCATTTTGATATTCTAAAGGAATTTGAGAAAGCTTTAAAGCTTGATTAAGTAAGATATAACCGCCACACTCAGGATTTATTGTATAATCCTGTGGCAGGGGAGTAGTACCATTTCTACGTTGGCACCAATCTCTAACAACACATTGTGTACAAGTAACATAAGGTTCATTCAATATTCACACCACCTATTATCCTATAAATTATTTATATGATTTTGTAATTTCAAAACTGTTATATAATAGATTGATTTTTAAATATAAAATTACTAGTCAATACTTCAATATTTAATTCTTTTTTTTCTAAAACATGAAGGAATAAAGCATTTAAGTGATTTATTGTATTTGGCTGAATCTCCATATGATGTAATGAATATTTATTTTGATTAAGAAAAGACAATATTGAATTCTTACATTTCATAATATCCTTCCAACCATATTTTTTTGCAAGTGTATCTATTACTTCCCATATCATTTCTGATACTTTTAGGAGTGTAATTTTATCACATTTTATTATGTAGTATCGATTACTTTTTCCACGACCTGGGACCTCTTTTTTTATAAATCCTTTTTCAACTAATTCATTAATATAACGAATAATTGTATTTATTGAGCAGGAGCAAGATATAGACAATCTATAAATACTTGGGAATGCAAATTCTCCTTTTTTATAAATGTAATTCAAAATGTTAGAATACACCAATTTTGCGTGAGTACTTAGGCCAATACAGTGAGCTACCATGCTAGGAATGCTTATATGCCCTTTGTTGTATGAGCTATTGTATATAAATTCTCTTTCTTTTGAATTTGGCATCGTTTTATACAATTAAAACACCTCTTTCTATTATAAGTATCGTTTTATATGCTGAAAAAGTTGAGGGGGAATTTTAAGGAAATAAAAAATAATTCTACATTCAGATAAAAAATAATTCAATTTACCTATAATACTATTAAATAAAATCCAATAAACACGCAGTTTTTTAATAATGGAAAGCTTTAATTGTTTATATTCTTGCGTAGTTTGGGTTTGATTATAAATAGCGATTATAAAGCGGGTATTACAACTTGAATAGTTTAGAGGTGATGATATGAAGAGTAATTGGAAATCTCATCCGATTTGTGGATTAGGAGATCAAATTGGAAAAGCTATTATGCTTACATGTAAAGAAAATGCATATATTGGTGGTTTAAAAGACATCACTGAAAAATTCATTATGATTGAAGTTGGTGAGGGGATGGTTATTGCTGTGGACCGCACTGTATTAAATGATGAATCAATAGAACTACATATTGTGGGAGGCTAAAAGATTGTCTGATTTTGTTATAAGTGAAAATACGCGTAATAGCATTAGTACTATTAATGCTCCTAGACCAAAACTAGATCCCCGAGATCCTAATATTGGGAAAGTAGCACTGGTTAAAGAAGGGGCATATAAGGGTCTAAAAGGTATAATATATCCACCTACTAAGGAATTGAAATATGATGGAGAGTTTGTAAAAGGATTTACAGGGCATTATGAAGTAGAAAAACTCTATCATGTAATGTTCTTTTTTGAGGATGGTACATTTTTTTGTGCAATGGAGACAGATTTAATGGATTTAGAGGTAGAAGGAGGTATATTCATTATTGATGACGGAGATGGAACTGTTGCAAAACCCTATGGATGTGGAGAAAGATTATACACGTCGGTTCCCGAAATTTATCATGAATTACCTTTAAATAAATCAGGTTATATCATTATTAATACTTATCAAGCCAGGCCGGTAGATTCTTTTTTTAAAGTGTTTTGGATTAACGATCTTACTACACCAATTGGACAAACTCATACACACGCGTATGGACAAGGTTTTAATACATCAAATGATATAATATTTTATTATGATCCCAAGTTTAACCCGAATAAAATAGTCGTTAAAAATGATTATATAGGAAATTGGTATCATAAAGTAAATTGCCTTACAGAACTTGATGGCTCATACTTTAAGCCATATACCTGTGGAACTAACATTGTTCTTAATAGTCCCATAGACAGGAAGAAGTGTTTTTTTCAACTAATTGAACGTACAGGGGAAGTTGAAGTTGTATATAAATACTTGGGAGACCCTAAAAGTGAGGCTTCATTAGAAGTGTCTTGGCAGAATGAAGTGATAGGGAAAGTAAACACTAAGCAAAAAAAATTTGAGGAGAAAAGCATTATTTTCAGTGTAGATGAATTAAAAATGTTTGATCCGCAGGTAAGAGTTACAGTACATGGACACTGGGAAGTGAAAGTAAAATGTCCGGTAAATAAGGGGATATCAAAGTTAAGAGAAAAGAATTTTTGAGTACTAGTGGTATGGCTTAGGAAGAGATAATTACATAAAAATACATGTGAGTTAAGATATGCATAATTCTACTATAAAATAGATATTTTTACGTTCACAATCAACAATATGTAGTAGCTCTACAATAAGTAGATAAGGCCAAAGGTATCTTTTGTAAGCGTAACGATTATGAATTAGCTGAAGAGCGTTTAGTTTCTGCTTTGGATATATTTAAGAAAAATGAAGAGAATCATGCTTGCCTTATCGGTTGTCATAATTTAAGATTCTTATACAACAGTTAGAATTTATCAGAATTAGCAATTCGTCATATATCTGAAGTAATTGCCGAGTCCCCTAACAATTATAGAGCATTTTAATTTTGGCTTGCGAACTTGCAAAATTGGGGAGGGAAGACAAAGTATTGAATGTATTTGAAACAGGATTGGAAATTAGTAATGATTTAAAAATATAGAATATGACCATCATTTCCAAATCTTAAAAGCATACATCTAAATATTCCTGAAGAAGAGCTAGAAAAACTCATAATATCTAGGAATGAATATTACACCAAGGAAACTTTATATGAATACTTCCAAAAATATAATGGTAAATTAGTCATAAAATATTATGATGAAGATAATCATATGAAGGCATCTAGGTGCTTTTATAGTAAAGGGACTATTGAGTTAGCTAGTAACATTAATACTAAACTATGGTATGGGTTCGTTAAAAGTTGAACTGACCCCAGAAAGTTTGACAAGTCGTTTCATTAGGCAGCTTTTAGGGCATGAGTTCGATATTGTATCGGGCTCATGCCTTTTAATTTTGCCTTAATTCGTTTGTGATTATAATAATCGATATATTTTTCAAATTCTTATTTAAAATGTTCTATGCTTTCAAAATCTTTTAGATAAAGAAATTCAGATTTCATAATACCAAAGAAACTTTCAATAATCGCATTATCGTAACATCTTTGATACAAGTGAATAGGTTGGTCTTGAATCAATTGTATAAGCGATTATCTCTCAATTAAATAGATCTAACATCGGTGATAAGTAGAGCTTCTCGCCGCATAATTTAAATTCTGTTATGTCTGTAACTCATTTTTCGTTTGGCTTTTTAGCCTTAAAGTTACGTTCTAAAATATTTGGCGTAATCTTACCTACTTTCCCTTTATAAGAGCGATATTTTTTCATACGAACTAGGCTCTTTAAACCTAACTTTTTCACAATTCGTTGAACTTTTTTAAATAAGCATTCTCCATACGCAAACGCTCCAATTCAGCTTGTAATGCTTCTACTGACTCTTCTGTTTGTGTTTGTTTCTTAATTGATTTTTGATTGTCCTTAGTCATAGACTGACGCCCTTTTTTCTTAGATTTAAGGGCGTCTACTCCTTTTTGACGTAGCTGAATACGCCATTTTCTAATAAGTCCAGATGAAGAAATATTAAAAATAACTGCCGTTTCGTTTGGAGACGTCCCATTTTCGAACATATAATTTAGTAAGCCTAGTTTATACTGTACAAAATACGTTGTATAGCCTTTTTCAAATGCTCGGATTCCATGATATTCAAATTGTTTTATACATATTCGAACCACGTCGTGATTCGCTCTCAATGATTTCGCAATATCTTTTATACTCTCACTTCCATCTTGATAATGTATTGCTGCATTCATTTTGTTTTCTGAAGTAAATTTAGTTATAAAAAAACTACACCTCCAATTGTTAGACTGTGTCTAACAATTGGAGGTGTAGTTCATAAGAAGTAACCTGTTTTTATTTATATATTAAAAAATCGGCGGAGTAACAGAAAATAAGACTACCGCATTTTTCTCAAAATGATTCACCCATTTATGCTTTAAATAAGCAGGTATTTTTACACTGTCACCAGTTTCTAATACGTATTCTTCCTCATTTAAATATAATGTGATTTTCCCTTCTAAGACAAATGCTAATTCTTCTCCTTTATGTTCTAGCACATTTTCTGATGAAGCTGTATTAGGCGGGACGGTCATAATTGCTGTTGCTAAATTTCCAGTGAAATCAGGTGAAAGCATTTCATATGATAAATTATCGATAATCATTTTCTTTCGTTTATGGGAACGTACAATTAAATCGTCTGTATTTGTATCTTCAAGTAAAAAGCTAAATGTTGGTACATCAAGAGCTTTAGCAAGCACTTTTAATGTTTGAATAGAAGGGTTAGCGGACCCACGTTCAATTTGACTTAACATAGATGGTGTAATATTGGCCATCTTTGCTAGTTCTTTACTAGTTAAACCTTTTTCTTTTCTTTGTTTTTCAATTTTTTTACCAATATCTATATTTTCCATAATGAAAATCTCCTTAAGGATTATTAAATTATATTTAAATAAATTAAATTAAAATTAACTAAAGTGAACGATTTGTGTTAAACTATATTAAAATTAATTTAATTATAATTTATTATATGGTGAGCTACAAGGATATAAGGAGGAAACAAAATGAAAGAAATAGGGGCATTACAAGCAGAATACCCATTAGTGAATAAACTTATTGCAACAGAAGAAGTATTTTGGATAAACCCACACATAGAAAAGTATGAAAGGGCAATAAAAGATTCACCACTTAATGAAGAGAATGTAAAAGATGCGGAAGAGAGATTAAAGCGTTTTGCACCATATATTGCGAAAGTTTTTCCTGAAACGAAAGGGACGAACGGCATAATCGAATCACCTTTAGTAAAAATACCTTCTATGAAAGAAGCTTTAGAGACAACTTACAAGCAACCTATTTTAGGAGAATTATTATTAAAATGTGATAGTCATCTTCCGATATCAGGATCAATTAAAGCTAGGGGCGGCATTTATGAAGTGTTGAAACATGCTGAACAACTAGCATTGCAGCACGGTATGGTAACAGAAGAAGATGATTATTCCATTTTAGATAGTGATACATGTAGAGAGTTTTTTGCCAAACATTCAATTGCAGTAGGTTCTACAGGAAATTTAGGGCTAAGCATTGGGATTATGAGTGCGAAACTAGGTTTTAACGTAACGGTTCATATGTCAGCAGATGCGAAACAATGGAAAAAAGATTTACTAAGAAGTAAAGGTGTAAACGTTATTGAATATGAAGATGATTATAGTAAAGCAGTAGAAGAAGGAAGAAGACAAGCGGATGCGGATCCTAGCTGTTATTTTGTAGACGATGAAAACTCACATGATTTATTTTTAGGATACGCAGTAGCAGCATCACGATTACAAAAGCAATTAGAAGAGTTAGAGGTTGTAGTAGATAAAGACCATCCTTTATTTGTTTACCTTCCGTGCGGAGTAGGAGGAGGACCGGGTGGAGTAGCATTCGGTTTAAAGTTATTGTATAAAGACAATGTTCATTGTTTCTTTGCAGAGCCTACGCACTCTCCATGTATGTTACTCGGCTTAATGACAGGACTTCATGATAAAATTGCTGTTCAAGATATCGGGATTGATAATGTAACAGACGCGGACGGACTAGCGGTAGGAAGACCGTCTGGATTTGTCGGGAAAACGATGGAACCATTTTTGAGTGGGAATTACACAGTAAGCGATGAAGAGTTATATAGATTGTTAAAAGAACTAGCTGATACGGAGAATATTTATTTAGAGCCTTCTGCACTAGCAGGTATGATAGGGCCAGTGAAAGTATGTAAAGAAGATGAGTATTTACAAAAGCAACAGTTAACAGAGAAGGTGAAAAAAGGTACTCATATTGTGTGGGGAACGGGTGGAAGTATAGTTCCAAAAGATGTAATGAATGAATATTATAGGAAAGGTTTGGAATTAACGGTATAAGAAAAATGAGGCTAGTTGTAGCCTCATTTTTTCATGTACATAAAAATCTTTGTTATTTTCACAATAGTTCTTTATAGTATATATAAAGGATAACTAATATTGAATAAATACAACAAAAAGCTTTATTTTACATAATAAGAGGATGTGTATACGATGTCATTACAGACTAAATATATAGCGGGTATTTCGCTTGGGGTTATGGGTGTAGGCTTTGCGGCTTCTATCCCTTTTCAAGGAACGATAGCTGGAGAGATTATACAAGGGGGATTTGAAGCTGGGTTAGTTGGCGGGCTTGCAGATTGGTTCGCAGTTACAGCATTATTCCGTCACCCGATGGGAATTCCAATTCCGCATACAGCTTTGTTACCTAAAAACCGTAAACGAGTAACGAAAGGGCTCATCAATACGTTAGAAAATGAGTGGCTAACGAAAGAAAGTATTACGAATAAAGTAAAAGAAATGCAGCTAGCACAAATGGTGCTACAAATTGCAGAGAGAGAAATACAGTCTGATGCTGTGAAAAAAGGCATTGTAACGATTGCTGAGAAGGCGATTGTTTCAATCGATACAGAAAAATTAGCGGTTATTATTGAAAAAGAATTAAAGACGTATTTACATACAATTAATACAAGTAACATCTTACAAGTGCTTGTTGATCAATTAGTTGTGCAAGAATATGATGAGAAGACACTTGATTACATTTTAGTAAAAGTGAAAGATTGGACAGCACAAGATGAAGCACGCTACCAGCTTGGAAGTTTAGGTATGAAGGCGATGGAAAATATAAAAGTAGATGGATTCTTACAGTTTACATTGAAATCGTTTATGAATATTGTAGATGAAGATAAAATTGGCGGCATTTTGCAGAAGTTTATTATTAGCAATATTAACAGCTTACAAGATGCAGATAATAGCACGAGACAACTTATATTAGCGAAAATTCGTCAAGAAATTATAAATGTAAAAGAAAATGAAGCGTTACTACAAGAATTAGAAAATTGGAAAGAAAAATGGATTGCCAATTGGAACGCTACTGACAAAATAAAAGAGATGCTAGAGCAAGTACAGCAAAGAGCAGTTGCTTTTGTAAATAATGAAGAATTTGCTGATAAATATGTTATTCCATTTTTACAAAAACAAATGAATAAAATAAAAGAAGATGAACAGACAGTTCAAAAAATAGAAGATTGGTTACAAAAACAAGTTGTAAGTCTTGTTGAGAAGAACCATTCGAAAATTGGTAAGCTTGTACAAGAAAACCTTGATAAGTTAGATGATAAGACGTTAATCGAAATGATTGAAAATAACGTCGGTAAAGATTTACAGTGGATCCGAGTAAACGGGGCTGTTTGCGGATTTATGATTGGATTAGTGTTAGAAGGAATTAAAGCGATTATATGAGAAAAACCTTCCGCAATTGCGGAAGGTTTTTTATTTTTCGAGAACACTCATATTCAAATTATAAGCTTTCTCAATATTTAACTTGTACGTCCCATTTCCAGTTTTAATCGAATTTTTATACCAATGTTCTTGGCTGTTTAATTCTGGATGTTCTTCTGAAGAAGTATTTTCGTTTTTCGTTAAATCTTCTACTTGTTCCCAAGGTGTACTTCCATGTGTTTCTTTTTGATTCGTTACTGCTGTTAAAGATACATCACTTTCTTTTGCAAGATGGACAGACACTCTTGAGCTTTCCTGTACAAACCAATTATTTTGTAATTGACCTGGATAAAGAGATAGTTCGTTATTTGAAGCACGGATTTCCACATTTTTATTTTGTGGAAGAACAAGCGTTGGTTTCACTTGTGGTGCTGAATTAAATAACGTATGCTGAACAGGTAATGATTTTAAAGTGATATACATCGTTTCTCCAGCCGTTTGAACTGAAAGGAAATCATCTCGTTTTAAATTGAGTTTTTCATTTGCTTTCGTTGTCATTTCATAAGTTCCCAAAAGATGAATTTGATTTGTATTATTTCCCTCTATCGTTAGAGGTTGATGTCCTGCATCTACTACGATTTTTTTGATAGATTCAGGTATATCAAATTGTCCGTCTGGAATATTACTCGTTTGCCTCGTTGTGTTAATAGAGTGACGAACTTCTTCTAGTAATCCAGTTGATAATAAACAGTAAAAAGCAATTCCGACGCTTCCTAAAACGCCGATAAAGAAAATACTAAAAATATCATATTTAATAAATGATTGTTCCTTCTTAGAAAATAGAAGGTATAGTAAAACTTCGGCTCCAAGTATGATAAGTAAAACTGGCCACCATGCAGTTAGTGTATCTAATACTTGAATTCCTTTTACGACTGAAAATAGTAAAAAGCATCCTAACGATATAATAGAAAGCCCCATTGAGAATGTTCCAACACGCCAAGTCCTCATTCGCTTGTCCCACCTTTGTTTTCTTTATTTCCAAGTAACAATTTAAAGCCGCCGCCAATTAAAAGGAGCGCAACGATAGATGTTTGGAAATAGCGATAATATAGTTCACTAAGATGAATATTAAATATAGTTGCAAAATAATCATTCAAAATAGGAAGGACTGTTTGATTTAATAAATAATAACCACCGAGTGTAATTAATCCGATACCGATCCATCTTTGATGATTTATAAAATAATCGATAATGGGTTCGTCTTGAACTCGTTCTTTTCCGTATTTTGCTGTTTGCTGTAACGCATCAAAAAAGCTATAGAACCAAATGATTGGTACTAAAAACAAAAATGCAGAAAGTCTTAATAAGTCGAGTAAATAAATAGATAGTAAGAAGGCTGCCATAAGCTGAAGACCACGGCGTTGTAAGCCTAAATACATATGACCTGCTCCAGGGAACATCGCTAAAATAGAAGCAAATGTTTTACTTTTCTTTCCCTGCTCTTGATGTTCTTCAAAATCTTCGAAAATAGTACGATCAATTAATTGCTCGTCGCGTTCTTTTTTCTGTAGTTGCTGAACAACGTCAAAGAAATTATAAATCCATAAAACAGGTAACGTAATAAGGAAGATAAGGAAACTTCCTTGAGATGTTAATAAAGTCACAAATATAATCATGCTGCCTAAGCCAGCGCAAGCGACTAAAAACGTAAGACCGCGTTGCATAAGTCCTAATTGGAAATGGCCAAGTCCAGGGATGATAGATAGGAGAATGATATAAAATCGTTCGCTCTCTTTAGAGGAATTTATCAATTCTCCAGCTTCTTGTTTTTTCGTTTGTTTTATAATGGTGATAACTAAATCTAGTAAGTTAATTGCCCATAGAACGGCTAGTAAAAATAGAGAAAGAAAAGCAATATCACGTTCTCTTACTACTATTGTACAAAATACTGCAAAGGAGAATAGAAATAAAGATCCTCCGCTATATAAAATAAACCGTCCTAGCTTTTTTAAGTATAAATGTCCAAGCCCAGGAATTAGCCCTAATACAAGTGCTAAAAAGGGATTTTTATTCATGCTTTGAACCTCCGTTCTTTTTGGATGTGTCTACCGATTTGTTTACAATTTGTTGTGAAATAGAAGACTCGTTATGTTTTGAAGATTTCTCGAAATTTGATGTCGCTGTAAAAATATATTGGAATAAACCACTTACCATAAAAATAATTGTAGCCGCAGTCGCAATTATGTAGTGAATGATTGTGCGCTTTAGTGAGTTTGTTTTTATATTTTTATTAGACTGTAGTGTTTCAAAATTAATTTGCGTCATAACTTCGTTCGTAAATGAATCATCATTTATCATTGGAAGGTTTTCATGTTGTTCATCAATACTTTCCATATAAAGTGCTAAACAATCATCACATTCATAAAGATGTTCTTCCATAGATTCACGTTCATTGCTTTCTATAAAATCTAATGTATAATTGCGCCAATCTTCTTTTGAATAATGCATCATAGAAACTCTTCCTCCTTCCAATGTTTTTTAATCCATTTTCGTGCCCGATACAGTTTCATTTCGACTGTTTTTACTTCGATGTTTTCCTGTAAAGCAATTTCTTGATAACTTTTTTCTTCTAAGTAATGTGCGAGAACGACGTCACGGTAATTTTCGGGAAGTTCTCTCAGTTTTTGAGCAATGAGTAATTTTTGCTCTTTCGTCAATAGTAAAGCTTCAATGTTATGAGAGGATTTTATATTTTCCTCTGTTTCTTTACATAAGGAGAGTTCTTCGTTTTCTCTAGCTTTCTTTCTCTTATAATCAATAGCGTGATTGGTGGCAATACGTGCCATCCACGTTTTTAATCCGCGAAATTGATAATTTGGGAGAGAGGTGTGAATTTTTACGAATACTTCTTGTGTAACATCTTTCGCATCTTCTTCATGTCTTAAAATAGAAAAGATAACTTGAAAAATATAATGACGATATGTTTGTACAAGGATACGAAAAGCATGCTCGCTTCCTTGCTTTGCTTTTTCAATTAATTGTTTTTCCTCAATCGGTCTCTCCCTCCTTTTTGACGCATTCTATTATATAGACGTAAAGAATGATAAGTCACCCTACACATATTGTAAAAAAAGAATAATATATTTTTTGCAGGAGAGCTAGATGAAAAAAGGTGTGAAAAAATGGTAAAGAGAAGTATATAATGAGCAAGTAGGAAATGTTACGGGAAGAAAGGATGTGAATGTTAGTAGGGGAAGGGCCATACTAACAAACATGAAAATTAAAATATTAATAGCGGATGATAACTCTTTTATTAGAGAAGGCATGAAAATTATTTTAAATACATACGAAGAGTTCGAAGTGGTAGATACTGTAAATGATGGGGAAGAAGCTGTAGCATATTGTAAAAAGCATGAAGTTGATATTGCTCTTTTAGATGTTCGTATGCCAAATATGAACGGTGTAGAGGCGACGAAGTTCATTTGTGAAGAGACGAAAACAAAACCGCTTATTTTAACGACGTTTGATGATGATGAGTATATTTTGGATGCAGTAAAAAACGGAGCGAAAGGTTATTTATTAAAAAATAACGATCCGGAGCGTATTCGTGATGCGATAAAAGGAGTATATAACGGTCAAACTGTTATGCAAGATGTTGTCCTCGATAAAATTAAGTCTAATTTAATGGAAAGTAAGGAGGAAGAATGTAAAATTGATAAGAGCCTTTTCACAGAAAGGGAGCTTAGTATTATCGCATTAATTGCAAAAGGTTTCTCAAATAAAGAAATTTCGAAACAGCTTTTTATATCTGAGGGAACAATTGCAAATTATATTACGTCAGTTTTAGGGAAAACTGGACTTGAACATCGCACACAAATTGCGATTTATTACTTAACAGGGAAAGTAGATTAATGATATGGAGTTTTGGTTAACTGTAAGTAAATTAATTGTCTTTTTATATATTGTGTTTAGTTATATTTACGCAAATGTAGCAAATTTACCATGGGTTATATTTACATTACTTATTTACCTCTCTGTAAACGTAATGATTTCTATATTTAAAAAAGATATGTATAAAAAAATATTAATCTGTATGTCCATTGGCATAGTTATGTTATTTACATGGAGGATTCATCCATTTTTTATTTTGTTTTTACCTTTGAACTTATACGAAATTACATTCCATTACATAGAAAAGAATTGGCCACGCTTTGTCGTTATGATGCTCCCAATTACGATTGCAGATGAAAGTATTCGAATGACTTATGGATTAATTGTTGCATTTTCTTTTCTCGTTTTAACTATGGCAGATCGATATATATCGCGTGTAGTAAAGCTTGAATCACAAAATGATAAGATGCGAAAAGATATGCAACGACTTACGAAAAGCTTACATGAAAATAAAGAGTACATAAGACAATCAGAATACACATTTAAGCTAGAAGAGAGAAATCGGTTATCGCAAGAAATTCATGATAAAATTGGTCACTCGATGACGGGTGCACTTATTCAAATGGAAGCAGCAAAAAGATTAATGGAAATAGATAAAGAAAAATCTGCGGAGTTATTACAAAATGCAATTCACATTTCAAAAGATGGAATTGAAAGTATTCGCATTACATTAAAAAATATGAAGCCACCAACTGAGCAAATTGGTATTCATCGTATGAAATTATTCATAGAGGAATTTGCCGGTAAGAATGATGTGAATATTCCTTTTGTATACAAAGGGAACTTAGATATGATTTCTCCCATTCAGTGGAAAATTATCGGTGAGAATGTTACAGAAGCACTAACAAATGCAATGAAATATGCTGATGCGACAGTTATTTCTATAGATATTCATGTGCTTAACAAGATGGTTAAGGTGCAAGTGAAGGATAACGGGAAAGGCGCAGCTTTTGTTAAGAAAGGTCTCGGTATTATGGGGATGGAGGAGCGAACAGCATCAGTAAACGGAAAAATTATTGTAGATGGAACAAGTGGTTTTTCAGTGACAATGTTGTTTCCGATATAAGAGAATGGGATGAAGATGAACCATCTCATATGAAAAAAGTGAATATTCTCATGTGAAAAGAATGAATTTCTGCACTGAGCAGGTTCATTCTTTTTGTTTATAATAACAGCAGAGAAACCGAAATAGGGGTGAAATGATGAATACATTAGAAATTAAAAATTTAACGAAAAAATTTGGTGATTTCATCGCAGTTGATAATATGTCTTTATCTATTAAAGAAGGAGAAATATTTGGCTTTTTAGGATCGAATGGTGCTGGTAAGAGTACGACAATTAATATGATTGCTGGTTTGTTAAGAAGTAATGAAGGTGAAATTAGCATACTAGGAAAAAATATAAAGAAACATAATCGATTTGCAAAGATGAATATTGGTATTGTTCCGCAAGATATTGCGATTTATGAAGAGTTAACTGCTTATGAAAATGTGAAGTTCTTTGCTGGATTGTACGGATTAAGAGGGGCCGAACTAAGAGCGAGAGTAGAGGAAGCACTTCAATTTGTAGGACTTAGTGATAAACAGAAAAGTTATCCGAAAAACTTTTCTGGCGGGATGAAAAGAAGATTGAATATTGCTTGTGCAATTGCACATAGACCGAAGTTAATTATTATGGATGAACCGACAGTTGGAATTGATCCACAGTCAAGAAACTATATTCTTCAGTCTGTCCGGAAGTTAAATGAAATGGGAAGCACTATTATTTATACGAGTCACTACATGGAAGAGGTAGAAGAGATTTGTACGAAAATAGCGATTGTAGATCACGGTAAAGTGATTGCAGAAGGTACGAAAGAACAACTAAAATCGATTATTACTGATACGAAAGATATTTGGATTGAAGTGAAGTCGGTGGAAAATTTAGACGTGGAAAAATTAAAAGAGATAAACGGTGTGAAAGCAGTTCAAATTGAAGAAAACGTAATTAAAGTGAATTCTGATGCGGGATTAAATAATTTAAATAAAATCATTCAACACTGTATCAATCATGATATTGAAATTCGTTCATTAGAGGAGCAGGCTCCCAACTTAGAAACAGTATTCCTTACATTGACGGGAAGAAACTTACGAGATAAATAAAAAGTAAATGAAGAAAAGGTAAAGGGAGGTTCATCAATTGAACATCTTCAATATTGCAATTATGCATATTAAAAGAGATTTCAGAGACGTAAGAACTTTAGTTTTTATGTTAGCATTTCCGATTGTGCTTATGCTTGTGTTAGGAACAGCGTTAACCAACGCATTTAATAGTGATAGTCATTCGATTAAAGATATACAAGTGCTATATAAAGATGAAGCGAGTAGCACGTTTTCTCAATCATTTGAAGCATTTACGAAAGAAGTGGATAAATCAGGTATTCATTTTAAAAAAGCTTCCGGCAGTATAGATGGGAAAGAAGAAGTGAAGAAAAATAAATATGCTGCTTATGTAGAGTTAAATAAAGATGGTGCAAAATTTTATGGGAGTGACAAAAGTAGTATTGAGGGAAGTATTGTGGAGGGAATGCTTACAACATTTGTTGATAAGTACAATGTAGCGGTCGAAGTTGCAAAAGTAGATCCTACTAAGGTTAGTACGGTTATTTCAAACGGAAATCATAATGATTATATAAAAGAAACATCTTTACAAGCTGCGAAAAAACCAGGTTCTATGGATTACTATGCGGTTGTAATGACAACGATGATTGCACTATATGCTGCGATGGGAGCGAGTTCTTTAATTCGAGGAGAACGAATACGTAAAACAGGAGATCGTCTCATTGCTGCACCTATAAGTAAAGCTGAAATATTCATTGGAAAAGTACTTGGTAGCCTAGTAGCAAATGCCCTGTGCATATTACTCGTCATGTTATTTAGTAAATTTGTTTTTCAAGCGAATTGGGGCGACCATCTTGGAATCATATTTCTTATTTTATTAACACAAGTCTTTCTAGCAATTAGCTTCGGTTTAGGAATCGGATATATCACGAAAACAGCTGAAGCGTCTAGGGCAATTATTATGGTTGTTGTGCAATTAGCTTCTATTTTTGGAGGTGCATATTTCGTAGTAGAAGAAAATTTCGTTACGAATTTATCGCCATTAACTTGGGCAAATACAGCTGTTATGAAAATTATTTATGCAAATGATGTAGGGGCAGCACTACCAGTCATTTCTTTAAACATTGGAATTTCAGCACTCTTTTTATTAATTGCAATTATTGCATTACGTAGACGGGAGGGGCTATAGCATGAAGGATATTTTATGGCTCATACAAAAAACGTTATCTGTGCTTTTGAAAAATAAAAAAAGTTTACTCATTATAATTAGCTTGCCGATAATAGGGACGCTCATTTCCTTTTCGATATACGGAAATGCAGGGCAAGGAACGTTAAATATCGGGATTGTAAATAAAGAAAATGAGCCAATAGCAAATGATACGATAAAGTTTTTAGAAGGATTAAATCATGTGAATGTGAGTAAGGTTAAGGAGTCTGAAGTAGAAGATAAACTCACTTCCAAAAAACTTGATGGAGTTATTACATTAGATTCTGGTTTTTCAAAAAGTGTTCGAGAAGGGAAACCAGAGCATATTGAAATTTCATCGATTAAAGGTGATCAAGTAACAGGATTTATAAAATCATATTTATATAATTATATTGATAATATAGCAGCTATTAGTAAAGTAGCAGGAACAGATCAAAGTATATTCGACAATATGTACGCAGGGTATCAAAAAAGTTCATTTAAAATGAAAACTGAGACGCTAGAAGATACTTCGAAAAATAAAGATATGACAAATCAAACGATGGGTTACCTTATTATGTTTATGCTGTTTTCAGCAGCGAACTTATCAGGTCATATTTTAAAAGAAAAAGAGAATAGAACGTACTTTAGACTATTATCAACGCCGATAGATGGGAAGAAGTTCATATTATCTAATGTCGGGGTAAATATGATAATACTAACAGTACAAATTTTGATTACAATCCTATTCCTAACGAATGTTTTTCATACGAATATCAATATGCCTTTCATAGTGATGATGGGCGTACTAATGCTATTTGCATTAATCGCAATTGGAATATCATTAGTCCTTGTAGCTTTTTCGAAAAACTCAGCATCGGCAAATGCGATGCAAAACATGGTCATTGTACCAACATGCTTACTAGCGGGTTGTTATTTCCCATATGACATTATGCCAAGTGCAGTACAAAAAGTAGCTAATTTTCTTCCACAGCGCTGGTTGTTAGACACAGTATCGAAACTACAACAAGGAATACCATTCTCGGAGTTGTATTTAAACATTTTAATTTTATTCGCTTTCGCAATTGCATTCTTCTTAATTGCTATTTATAAGTTTGGAAGAAATAATGATGCGAGGAATTTTGTTTAATGTGAAAAGGTGTGGCTTAATGCCATACCTTTTTTTGAAATTTAGAGTATCTTTTGTAGTATAGGAATGCTTTTGTAGAGCACTTCGTTATGTGAAGCATGCAAAACATATTTATTTCCCTCTAGAAGAAAAACGCTATGTAGAACAGCGTTACCGTCACCATGTTTTGTAAGTAAATCACCGACGACTTTGCCGTCTGTCCATTTCAGTTTGGAATGTGAAGGGACGACTTGTAAATATTGAATTGTTTCCTCTCCATCTCCGGCAATGAGTGTCGTTTCAATATTTCTTTTTTGTATAATAAATCTATTTTCATTTAATGTATCGAGGAAAGGGTTTTTCGTTTTCATCTTACTATAAGGAAGAAATGTAATAGAAGAGCCGGATCTTATAAATAAATAATTTCCGTAATCTTTACAAGGAATAACATCTTGTAATCCTGGAAAGTAAATGTGTATCGCCTCAACTTTATTCATTTTATGTAAGATGCTTAAGTAACAAATATATTGTTCCACATAAAAATGAACGATATTTATTTTAGAAGAGGCATGGATAGGGAGAGTACCTCCAGTCCAATAACTATAATTTGGTGAAGATCCAGCGTTTGGTGTGCAGAGTATTATAAGCTGATTTACATCATTTTTATATGTTGCACTTTGAACGTAAGAACGTCCAAGAAGGCCGCCCATACTATGACAAATTAGATTTAGTTTATCGCAACCTGTAATCTTTTTAGCATAAGCAATCGTTTGTAATAAATATTTTTGTGTAGAAAAAACAATACGCTGCCGCCAGTCATAAAAACAGATGAACAAATCTTTATTTCGTTCGTACCCCATACTTTCTAGCATCATGATGAATGGTTCGTAAACAAATGCAGAAAGTCCAAAACTCCAATTACCAGTGCCGGGAATAATAATATTGCTCATTGAACCGAAAAGACCTGGGATAAAAACAATAGGAGTTTTCCCTTTTCTCATATTCGTATCTCCTTTAACTGTTTAGTATCAATAAAAATAAGAAATACATTTCGTATGAAAACATATTTAAATGAAACACTACGAAATAGTAAGGAATATGATTGGAAGGAAACCAAAATGATTAAAAAAATATTAAGAGTTACTTCTATTATTATTGCTATTTTCGTTTTTATTTTAATTTGGATGCATATCGATGTTACCTTAGGTAGGAAAATGGAAGCCGGGAAAAACATGCCGACAGAGTATGCGCCTCATTATAGTGACTTTCAATTATATGTAGAAGGGAAGTCTTTTTATAAACAATTATTTACTGATATAAGAGAAGCGAAAAGCTCCATCTACACTTATTTCTTCATTTTGTCGGATGATAAAAGTAGTCATACTTTTTTAAACTTATTAAAAGAGAAGGCAAAAGAAGGAGTAAACGTCTATTTATCAGTTGATCGCATTAATGATTTATCATTTGAAAGAAAGGTGATAAATGAATTGCGGAAAAGTGGTGTACATTTTACATATAGTAGAAAACCTACATTGCCATTCGGATTTTATTCACTTCACCATCGTAATCATCGCCGTATTACGACGATTGATGGGGAGATTGGCTATACAGGCGGATTTAATATAGGAGATGAGTACTTAGGGAAAGATAAGCGATTTGGATATTGGCGTGATTATCATGTACGACTTAAAGGAGAAGGAGCAAAAGATTTAGAACAGCAATTCGCTTTAGACTGGAAACGAGATACGAAAGAAGAGATAAAGAGAAGTACGAATAAAGCTAGTAAAGGGAATACATTACATACTATGACTAGTTACAATGGGCATTACGTTGCTGAAAAATATATAGAGCTCATAAAACAAGCTCAGCACTCCATTGTAATTGCAACGCCGTATTTTATAGCAAAAAATAAAGAGTCCATGAATGCTTTAATCGCAGCACAAAAGCGTGGTGTTACAGTAAAAATACTTTGGTCATATAAACCAGATCTACCTCTTATAAAAGAAGCGGCGTATCCATACATACGTCAAGCTGTTAATAATGGGATTACTGTATATGGGTATAAAAAAGGAATGTTCCATGGCAAATTAATGCTTATTGATAATGAATTAACCGTTATTGGTACAACAAACTTTACTTCGCGTAGCTTCAATATAAATGATGAAATGAATTTTTATATTTATGGTGGTCCTATTGTAGGACAAGTTAATAAGGCGTTAACAGAGGATTTTCATGATTCGAAAGAAATGACGAAAGAGTTTTTTGAAAAGTTATCTTTTTGGGAGCGTTGTAAGGAGAAAGTGGCGGGATTGGTTGACTTCTATTTGTGATGATGAATTAGGAAAGGGTGCCTACAAAAGACACCCTTTTTTGGTGGGAAATCATTATTTTTCATGCACCAACATCGTAACATCATCATTAATCAACGTCCCCACATGTTCGCCTAAACATATTTTTTTCATGACTCCAGGCTCATCAAAGTTAAAGACATGTGCTGGTAAATTGTAGTCCCGGGCAAGCAGTAATGCCGCTTGATCCATAACTTGTATATTTTGTCTAACGACATCATTATAGTTTAGTTTGCTGTACATTTTTGCTGATTTGTTATGCTTCGGATCACTTGTAAAAACACCGTCGACACCCTGTTTTGCGACTAATATGGCATCACTATTCATTTCAATGGCTCTTTGTACACTTGGATAATCTGTCGTCACGAACGGTTGCCCGTTTCCGCCTCCAAAGATAACGATATAACCGTTATCTAAATGGTGGACTGCACGCAAGCGAATGTATGGTTCAGCTACTGCATTAAATGGAATGGACGTCATAACGCGTACTTCTCTATTTGTTTTACTTGTTAAAACACCGCGAAGCATTAAGCTGTTAATGATTGTACCTAACGTACCGATATTATCAGCTTCTACGCGATCGATTCCCCATTCTTCAGCTAGATGCCCCCTAAAAATGTTACCGCCACCGATGACGATGGATACTTCGATACCTAAATCAACAATGGATAAAATTTCGTTTGCGATATGTTCTAATCGTTTGGAGTTAAAGCTATTTCCAGTTTGATCGGCAAGTGCACCGCCGCTTAATTTAATTAAGACACGTTTATATGGTCTCATAACAATTCCCCCTATATAGATCGCAATAAAAAAGGAACAAAGGCGAATGCCTTTGTTCCTTTTTAAGAAAATGAAAAAGAAAAGAAGAAGATAGGACGAATTGCTTTGTATAGTTTTTCATAACATCCACTCCTTTTCATTTTGATTTGTTTTAAGTATATATCTTTTTGATTATACGAAACAATCTGATTACTTATCAAGTTTATTTTATCGTTTTTTAACAAAATGGTGTCAATGAAAAAAAGAAGAAAAATATTTGAATTTTTTGTGACGAACTTGTAGGTTTTTGTATGATTTTGTAGGTTCGCTTATAAGATGTGTGAGTAGCTTTTATAAATTCAAATTGAAAGCGTTCGCATGAAGGGGATGAACATAAATGAAAAAATTCGGATTGGCAACACAAATTTTTGTCGCGCTTGTTTTAGGGATTGTAGTAGGGGCGGTCTTTTATGGCAATAAAACGGCGATTTCTTATATCACACCAATTGGGGATATATTTATTCACTTAATTAAAATGATTGTAGTACCAATTGTTATTTCAGCATTAATTGTTGCAGTAGCTGGTGTAGGAGATATGAAGAAGCTTGGGAAACTGGGTGGTAAGACAATTCTTTATTTCGAAATTATTACGACGATTGCTATTTTAATGGGATTACTTGCAGCGAATATATTCCAACCAGGTACTGGTGTTGATATGAGTAATTTACAGCAAAGTGATATTTCTTCTTATAAACAAACTGCAGATGCAACAGAGAAGAAAGGTTTTGCTGAGACAATTGTTCACATTGTACCGAAAAACGTATTTGAATCGATTGCACAAGGTGACCTATTACCGATTATATTCTTCTCAGTACTATTCGGCTTAGGAGTTGCAGCAATTGGAGAAAAAGGAAAGCCAGTCTTTAACTTCTTTGAAGGTGTACTCGAAGCCATGTTTTGGGTTACAAATCAAGTTATGAAATTTGCACCATTTGGTGTATTCGCATTAATTGCCGTTACGGTTGCAAAATTTGGTGTAGCAACATTACTTCCGCTAGGAAAACTAGTGCTAGCTGTATACGTAACTGTTATACTATTCGTTGTGATTGTATTAGGTATTAATGCACGAATGGTTGGAGTAAACATTTTTACATTAATGAAAATTTTAAAAGAAGAACTGATTCTTTCGTTTACGACAGCAAGTTCAGAAGCTGTTTTACCTAATATAATGAGAAAAATGGAAGAGTTCGGTTGTCCAAAGGCAGTTGCCTCTTTCGTAATTCCGACAGGTTATACATTTAACTTGACTGGATCGGCTATTTATCAAGCATTAGCGGCATTGTTTGTTGCACAAATGTACGGTGTGCACATGTCACTAACGGAGCAAATAACGTTATTATTCGTTCTCATGTTAACATCCAAAGGTATGGCGGGAGTTCCAGGTGCATCGTTCGTTGTTGTATTAGCAACGTTAGGTTCAATGGGGTTACCACTAGAAGGTATCGCATTAATTGCGGGAATTGACCGCATTTTAGATATGATTCGCTCATCTGTCAATGTATTAGGAAATGCATTAGCGGCCATTGTTATGTCGAAGTGGGAAGGCGAATTCGATAATGAGAAAGCAAAACAATATGTAGAAACAGTCAAAGAAACAAAAGCAGCATAAGAAATCGTTAAGGAGTGAATAATCATGGCAACATTAACTGAAGTTAAAAATGGTGTTCGAATTGAAAAAGATTTTTTAGGTGAAAAAGAAGTACCAAACTATGCATACTACGGCGTACAAACAATGCGTGCAGTTGAAAACTTCCCAATTACAGGATACAAAATCCATGAAGGTTTAATTAAAGCGTTCGCAATTGTAAAAAAAGCAGCAGCGCTTGCGAATACAGATGTAGGAAGATTGGAATTAAACAAGGGCGGTGTGATCGCA
>NZ_QPET01000032.1:0-137907 GCF_008368855.1 Bacillus sp. TE8-1
TCGCGTTGCGAAAGAAGCAATCGCGACAGGGCAATCTGTTCGAGAACTTTGTGTGAAAAATGGTGTATTGTCACAAGAGGACTTAGAGTTAATTCTAGATCCATTCGAAATGACACACCCAGGGATTGCAGGAGCAACTCTTTTAAAGAAAAATTAAAAGAAGAGGGGGGACAAGTCCCTCCTCTTTGTTTACAATATAGGGATTTTATATGTGAATAGAGGTAGGGAGATTATAAGTAAGTAACAGTGGCGTTTAATAGTTCATAGAAACAAAATTAAGAGGAGCAGCAATATAATCAACATCATTTTTAAATAAAGAGGATTTATTAAAACATCTTATCATGTTAACAACAAGTTTACATGAATCTTTATAAATAACTATGACCAACCATGAATCAATAGTTGGCCATAATGATCTTAAAGATCCATATCTTTTAATCCGGGACTATGCTCATTTGGCATTTCAGGAAGTTCTGGTACAGGAAAACCTTTTGGCGGGTCCGTTACTGCTAATGTTCCTTTGTTTCTACTTGGTGATTCACCTTGGAATATTTCTCCCATTCTTGTTGGATCTAAGCTAAAATTAAATTGTGCGTTATGGAATCCCATGTCTACATACTTTCTGCACTCTGGGTATTTATTAATATCATAGTTCGGCACAGGGAAGAGTTTCCCCCATTCAACACCCAATGTCTCTAAAGCCTTTGCGAAAGCATTTTGATGTGCATTATCACGTACAATTAAAAATGCAAGTGTTTCTCTAAAAGTTTGATTGGAACTCATTTCATAAATTCTAGTTTTTTGAAGTACACCTGTAGATTCAAGTACTACGTTATCTAATAAATCGCTAATTAAATTCCCATGGCTATATACCCAAGATCCATTCCATGGGTTGCCAGCTGCATCAACGGGCAATGAACTTTGAGCACCTACAATAAAGTGATGAGGATTGGCATGTTTAACCGCTTCATCAAGTGGTGCTGTGTCAACACCTGCATTTCCTGGTGTAGGTTCACCAGATCCAGTTAATAGTTGATTAATTGTATGTTGTACAAGTTCTACATGGCTTATTTCTTCTAAAAAAACACCTCGAAGTAAATCACGATATTGCTTCTCTTTCCCTCTAAAATTTGAGCTTTGGAAGAAGTATTGCATCATTGTACGCATTTCGCCATAATGCCCACCTAATATTTCTTGTAAAACTTTTGCGGCAGCTGGATCTGGCTTGTCTGGCTTGATAATATTAATCAGTTCTTCTTTATAATAAAACATGAAGTACACCTCTTTTAAGTTAGTTAACATTGTTATCGTGTCCGCTATTTGGTTACTTAATACTTTAATTCATGTTTTTACCAATTATTTATTGCCTCAAAATGCAAAGTTTTTGAAAATAACTATTTTAGATGTGAGATGAAAATAGGGGATAGATACTTAGCATTTAATAAAAAAAGATAAGATTACGAAATGTAATCTTATCTTTTCATTAAGAATAATGAATTGTAGCTTCAAGGCTTCAGAATGACTTTTATACAATCATCTTCACGATTATTAAAAATTTGATAACCGTAGCTCGCTTCTTCAAGGGGGATTTTGTGTGTAATAATCTCTTTTGGATCAAATTCTTTATTTGTTATTTTTTCAAATAGTTCCGGCATAAAATGAATGACAGGTGCTTGTCCCATTTTAAGATTAATATTTCTAACCCAAAATGCCCCGAGTGGAAATGCATTATAATTGCCACCATAAACGCCAGTCATTTGAACCGTTCCATATTTTCTTACGGCTTTCGTAGCGATTTGAATAGGGCCGAGAGTTCCGCCTTGTAGTTTCAATTTTTGTTCCAGAAATTCTAGAGGCGATTTTTTTCCATCCATTCCCACGCAATCAATGACTACATCGGCACCGCCATGTGTAATTTCCTTTAAATGTTCTCCCATATCTGGAAATTTTGTAAACTCAAATACCTCAACATTGTTAATCTTTTTTGCATAATTCATCCGATAATCTAAGTAATCCACTGCAATTACACGTTTAGCACCTTGCATCCAAGCGAATTTTTGTGTCATTAATCCAACAGGTCCACAACCAAGGACGATAACAGTATCACCTGGCTTAACGCCTGCGTTTATTACACTCCAATAGGCTGTTGGTAAAACATCTGATAGAAATAGTAGGGATTCATCTTCAAGTTCGCATGATTCCGGTATAACAAATGGAGTAAAATTACCAAATGGAACTTTTAAATATTCTGCTTGTCCTCCTGGATGATTACCAAATTTCTCTGTGTAACCAAAGTATCCACCAGAATCGTAATGAGGGTTTGAGTTATCACATTGACTTTCCATTTCATGTTGGCAATAGAAACAATGTCCACAAGAAACGTTGAAGGGGATGACAACACGATCGCCTTTTTTCACTTTAGTGACATCTGGCCCGACTTCTTCAACGATTCCCATTGGTTCATGGCCGATAATGTATCCTTGAGGTAAGGGCATGTTGCCTTGATATAGATGTAAATCAGAACCGCAAATAGCGGTTGAAGTAATTTTTACAATAATATCATCTTTTTTCTCTAATTTTGCATCATCCACTTGTTTAACCTGTACTTGGTTTGGTCCTTGATAGGTTACAGCTTTCATCTCATATCTCCTTTTGAATTATGTCTCAAAACATAATTTTATTTAATCTCTTGGTGAAATAGAAATCCTTCTTTTATTTACTGAAGGGAATTAGAAAGTATACATAGTGTTGTTATGAAAGTATGTTATATCAGTTATTCTTTCTTATATGTTTTGCCCTACTTTAAGAAAAAAATCAATTTTTATTCATAATATAATTTCCATAAAAAGGATAATTATTATTTCATAATTTGTAGCATATTAAAAACATCGGAGGTGAAACAATATGGGAAAAAATAATAGTGGAAGTCGTAATGAAGTATTAGTTCGAGGCGCTGAACAAGCTCTTGATCAAATGAAATATGAAATTGCACAAGAGTTTGGTGTACAACTTGGTGCAGATACAACAGCTCGTTCAAACGGATCTGTTGGTGGTGAAATTACAAAACGTTTAGTAGCAATGGCAGAACAACAACTTGGTGGTAGAGCTAACCGCTAAGTAAATTAGCTTAAAATATAGCAAATATGTAAATCAATTTCTTTTGTGTATTCATAAAAATAAAAAACCTTATATTAAACAGATTCTCACTCAAAGATTATTGATAATCTTCTTTCATAATCTTTGAGTATTTAATTTGTAAACTACTTTCCTAAACAATAAACACGCAGTGTTGGAAAGGTGTTTTCCATGCATAGTAGAAAATCTTTTGCAGGAAAAAGCATACTTAAAAATTTGATTTCAATATTGAAATCAATATTTATTATGATATTTTCGAAAGGTAGGAATTTAAAAATGGGTATATTAAGTGGAAATCCTCAAAATGAACCTTTACATTACGGAGAAGTATTTGACATTTGGAGTTATCTTCTTGCTGCACAGGGTGCAATTGCAAGCCATCAAGTATTTATGAATCACACAGGTGACGAAGATTTGAAGAAGTTTTTAGAAGGCTTAATTGAAAATGATATGAATTCGGAGATAGAAGAATTAAAGGCACTTTTAAAAGTTAATGGGGTCGCTTTACCGCCAGCGCCTCCAGAACGTCCAGTTGCATCTATTGAAGACATTCCTCCGGGAGCGCGTATTAATGATGTTGAAATTGCTGCAGCTGTTTCTACAGGATTAGCAGCTGGACTTGTGACATGTAGTCAAGTAATGGGAAAATGTCTTCGAGAAGATGTAGGTATGCTATTCGGACAATTTCATATGAAAAAAGCGCAGGCAGGTGTAACTCTGCTACGTTTAAGTAAGAAAAAGGGATGGGTAGTTCCACCTCCATTACATGTAAGAAATTCTGACCAAGCGTAATAAACAAAAATAAAAAAGTGGCGTTGGCCACTTTTTTATTTTTTAGGTGTATCCTCAAGCTTGGACTTATTTATTATGGAAGAATCCATATATTCATCTGATATCTCCATAGCGTATTTATCATGGTGAATATGATTATGTTCTCTTAATTCATTGTCATTACGCAGTACTAACTTCTGCATATAAATATGGAAGAAAACTTCTATTCCGCCAATAATTAAAGCAGCTAAAAATGAAGAAAATCCAATATTATGAGTAGCATCTAAATTAGTAAACAAGGATGTTAATAACCAAATTCCAAAGAAGCTTAAACCGAAATCTGCCATTGTAGCAATCGCATTTCCGTATTTAGGTAAAATGAAGAGATCTCCGATTAAATAGGCAGTTCCCGTAAGGAAAAGAGAAATTAATAATACTTTAGGAATTGAAATGCCTTGAAAGATACTGAGCATGATTAGCAATACTGCAGTTATCGCTGTGTACTTAATTAATAAAGCAACAATATGTTTCATCTTTTTTCCTCCACTATTTAAAAGTATATTGAATAAAACATTCCATTAAAAACGGGTTATGCTTTTATATAGCGTAACCCGTTTTATATTGTAATGGAGGTCTATTTATGATATCCCATGGCACGTATGTTATATTTCGTTCTCCTATACACTATTATTTTGGGCTTAAAGAGCATCAATTATACCTTTGAATTCGTGGTCGTAATTACCAATTAATTAACTATATATTTTATCATGTAATTTAACATATTAAAGAAAGAAGGAGGTGAATTAACATGTCAAACAATAACAGTGGAAGCAGCAACCAATTATTAGTACGTGGCGCTGAACAAGCTCTTGATCAAATGAAATATGAAATTGCTCAAGAATTTGGAGTGCAACTTGGTGCAGATGCAACAGCTCGTGCAAACGGATCTGTTGGTGGTGAAATTACAAAACGTCTTGTATCATTAGCTGAGCAACAACTTGGCGGTGGCGTTACTCGTTAATTTTATATACGAAATGGATATAGAGGAGAGGCATGCTGTCTCTCCTTTCTCATACATTTTTTTAGTAAATAAGCTTAGTAGCGTTAGAATTTTTTTAGATTTACAACTATAACTCGAATTTATTTGTTTAAATTTTATACTCTCGAGGTTTTAAATACATAATTAATTTTTGTGAAATAAAAGATAAGAGGTTATATTTGATGCGAAAGGGGCAGAAAAAATGAAATATGAAGCGTTATTTACAGTTGAGATTTCTGTAGGAAGTGAAAGAGTAGCAAACCATAAAATAAAGGCTCATGATGTCGTTGATGTTGTTGAAAAGCTTGCTGAGAAGTATTTAAGTAATCATGAGGGACATTCTCGAAATGAATAAAGGAGAATAGTAATATGACCTGTCATGATGTTAATAATGAAACGAAAGAAAAAAAAGATTTAAAATGGTGGCAACTCTCACTTATTGGGATTGGTTGTACGATAGGGACGGGCTTTTTTTTAGGATCTAGTATAGGAATTAAAATAGGTGGTTCTTCAATTATTCTTATTCTTATTTTAACTGGATTCACTACATATATTGTATTTGAGGCATTGGCAAAAATGGCTGTAGAAGATCCACAAAAAGGATCTTTTCGCATTTATTCAAGAAAAGCTTTTGGAAATTGGGCGGGTTTTAGTCATGGGTGGACATATTGGTGTTCTGAACTGCTTATTATGGGTAGCCAGTTAAGTGCGTTAGGAATCTTTTCACGCTATTGGTTTCCTAAAATACCATTATGGATATTTGCTACTATATATGGAGTAGCGGCTATATTAATTATTTTTATAGGGGTAAAAATATTCGAACGTTTAGAGAAATGGATGGCTATTATAAAGATTGCTGCTATTATGGGGTTTATTGTAATTGCTATTTTGGTTATTTTAGGATTTATAAAGGGTGGTTTATATAAAGCACAAATTCCGCGGAATTTTAAAGATTGGTTTCCAAATGGATTAAAAGGCACATGGTCCTCTCTAATTTATGCATTTTATGCATTTGGAGGAATTGAAATTATGGGGTTAATGACAATAAGGCTTAAAGACCCTAAAGATGCAAAGAAATCAGGAAGAGTAATGTTAATGATTTTAACGATTATTTACGTAGTCTCTTTAGGGTTGGCAGTTATGATGGTTCCATTAAACCAGTTTAATACGAAAGAAAGTCCTTTTGTAATAGCATTACAAGATTATAATTTGCCGTACGTGCCATTTATTTTAAATGTGGTATTAATTTTAGCGGGTTTTTCAACATTAGTTGGTTCATTATTTGCAGTGACAAGTGTATTAATGAATTTAGCTGAAGAGGGAGATGCACCTGCAATGTTTGCTAAAAAAAATAAAAAAAACATCTCTTTTCCAGCCTTAATTCTTATTATAATTGGACTTGGTGCTTCTATCCTTAGTGCTTTATTCCTACCCAAAAATATATATGAATATGTAACAACTGCAGCTGGATTAATGTTGTTATATACATGGAGTTTAATTCTTCTTTCATTTTGGAAATTAATGAATCCCAAAGGTTGGATGCAGATAAAAAGTATTATTGGTCTTATTATGATTGCATTAGCTGTTAGTGGAACATTATTGCAAAAAACAACCCGTTTCGGTTTCCTAGTGAGTTTGTTGTTTTTAGGAATAGTTATTCTTGTTACTATAATTGTTCATTTTATCTCAAGAAAAAGAAATACAGCTATATGAAGTATCTTTCTTTTCACAATAGGAATAGTATGTCAGAAATAAATAATAGAAGTTATTGAAAAATAATTTGGTAAGTTTGAAAACCAAAATATAATCCATAAATAATAAGTGATATGCCAGATACTACCGTTATAAGAGACAATATACGAGCATTCAAAATTTTACGAAACATACTAGATGTACTTGCCATCGTAATATCCCATATAAAAATACCTAAAATAATCCCTAAGCTATATAACAAAAGCTGCTCTTTATTATAAGAAGAAGCGGCTTTTGCTAATATCGAGCCGAAAATGCCAAGCCAAAATAGGATTGTTAATGGATTAGATAAAGACATAAAGAAACCAGAAAAGAAGCTTTTAATAATTGAATCGTCATTTTTAGTATTACTAATGCTAATTTGATTCGCATTTTTTAAACTTTCGATGCCTGTATAGATTAAAACAAAAGCTCCGAAAGACCATAAGAAAAGTTTTATAATATCTTTTTCAAGGAAATGAATTACCCCTAAATAAATAAGTGCCATGTAGATAACATCTGCAAGTAAGGCTCCTATGCCGAGAATCCAAGCGTGAAAAAAACCACTTCTAATACCCTTTTCTAACTGTGCAGCATTTATAGGCCCCATTGGAGCAGATAATGATAAACCCAAGAAAACATAGCTTAAAAATATCCCCACGTATAACATGCTCCTCCCACTAAATTTGATCTATATTAAATCTATTCAGTGGTTAAAGTTTGTACAACTAAATAATAAAAAGCAGAGGGGATTATTTATTTTTATGCAAGTATTTTATTATTCGAGAAAATGGACACTTTGATGGAATTGTCTCATCATCACGTAAAAAATATTGTTGCCATTCATAATTATCTTTTTGACCATAATCTTTGAGAGAAGGATGAATAGGAGCTTTATCATAAGCGGCTAGACGTTGACGTATTAAGTTTTTTAGTTTTCTACTGCGTTTCTCAGAGCTCATAATCCCCTGTAAAACCCATCTAGGGGTTAAAGCGAGCATCATACATGAAAAATGTCTACTTTGTCTATTGACATGGGCGGGTGTAGCGCAGTAAACGAAATATGATTCATTATGAAAGCAAAATTCCCAAGTGTTTTCCATAGGGTCATTTGGAATGTGTGTAGGCCATTCCATCTCGTCCAAACGGCTAGTTGTATTAAGAAGAGACCAATAAATATGTTCAAAATCTTCAACTGTAGTTTCTCGCTCTAAATCTATTGGTGTATGAATAAAAACAATAAATGAGGCGTATTGACCTGTTTCTCTAGAACATTCAGTATATTCTTTAAGTAATGCAGCAAAATCCGCACTAGTACTCATATCTCTAGGATCACCAATGAATCCGTATCTGAGGTGATTGGCTGTAAAACCGTGTTGGGCTGGTATACAAGGGAAAGGTTTATTTTTATCTGTCATTTTCAATTTGAAAGAACGAAAAGCTTCTTGTTGCCAATGTGGAAGGGTAGTAAAAATTTTTTGTAAAGAGTCTTTATCATAAAGTATAGTCATCTTTTTATCCCTCCTAAGTCATAATATATAGCCTATTAATTACTTAGAAATAGGTGACTAACACAGCAAGAATAATTGTTTTTCGTTTTATTAAAATGAAATAATTTAATGGGTACTCCCTGCAACGAGTTACTTTAATATCTAATAATGTATAAATTTAAGTAACTATAAAATTTGAAAAAATATGTAGGTACAATGTTCACATTTATATTTTCTAACTAGTATGGTTTATAACGAAATAAGAAAGGATGTATTATGATGTGGATTTTTAAAGAAGAAAAAATTAAATTTATAGATTGTAAAGGCGAAGAAGTCATTTTGAAAATCAAAATTAAGGATATAAAAAAGTAGGGAAGAGGAATTAGGTCTATTTTATTGTGATTAACATAGAAGAATGGAAAAAATGATAAATTAGGTTGAAATGAATTCATATAGTATAGGCCCTTTTTGAATTTTTTTGCATAATGTAGAATGAATGCATATTAAGGAGGAACATCTATGTCTTATCCTAATCAATTAGCTTGGCATGAAACATTGGATTTACATGAATTAGTAGCATTCCAAGCGAATGGTTTAATTAAATTAAAAAAATCAGTTAGAAATGTACCAGATCAAGCACTTCAATCGTTATATATTAAAGCTATAAATGCTATACAAAACAATTTACAAGAGTTAGTACAGTTTTATCCATATGCTCCTGGATTTCAATCGCAACATCGTGATGACACTGGATTTTACGCTGGAGATTTGCTTGGGTTAGCAAAGACATCTGTTCGAAATTATGCAATAGCGATTACTGAAACTGCAACACCGCGACTTAGAGAAGTTTTAACCCGTCAAATAAATGGTGCTATACAATTACACGCACAGGTTTTTAATTTTATGTATGAACGTGGTTACTATCCAGCTTATGATTTAAAGCAGCTATTAAAAAATGATGTGCAGAATGTGCAAAAGGCGATACAAATGCAATATTAAAATGAAGATATGGAAATTATCTTTAGAGAAAAACTATAGTTTATATATAGGTCGAATAGTTAAGACTAAATGGTAATTTCCATTGTTAATAAATTGATTAAATTCTACTAATATAAATTCATTCTAAAATATTTAAGAAATTATACAAAGGCTGTTTTAGAATACGAGAATCTATATTTAAGAACTTGTTAGAGAATTATTTTTTAAATAGAAGTAGATGTTTGTATAATATGTGGTGATTATTGGTAAAAAAAGTTGTTATCGGGAATCTCTTGAACTAGAATTTTTAGTACAAGCTATAACGGATGTTTGTACATGTTTTAAACAGGAGAGTCATTCATTTTGAATTAACTTTGTTTAGTTTTCATTTGAAAAACAAACAAAAAATAAAAAAGTAGAAATAAAATATATAAATTCCAAACACTTGGAATTGTAGATATTCCGAAATAGATTCCTCCAGGTAATAACCAAATACTGCAAATTAAAATCAAAATATTTTCTCTTTTAACTATTGAAATGAACGCCCAAAAAGAGGGGAGTAATAACATGAAAAGAACCGTGATGAAAAAGTCTTTATTAGATAGTTGATCGCTATACGGATTAAAATATAGAAATAATAGCGAAAGTAAAAAGATACTTATAGATGAAATCAATCCTACATAAACATGTATATTGTTTTTCATAATTAAGATTCTCCCCTCAATAACAATCTACTTATAATTCTATTTTCAAAAACAAATTTTATGTAATTGTTCTATAAATAAAAAAGCAGTTAGCAAAAGCTAACTGCAGTGAGAAATTTACATCCATGAAATTAAGGAGTATAACTATCTCATGGGTTAAGTATAGTATGAACAAAAAAATTGAGCTTATACTAAAAAATTAAAAAGAGCAGTTATTGATTATGACTGCTCTTTAATGGCAAGAAATAAAGCCTGGGTAAGAAGCAGACTTTATTATATATAGTTTTTGCGAAATTTCAATTTTTATTCCAAAAGAGTAGTGCTATTCTTAGAATATAGATATTGCCTACATTCAGTTTTTTAACAGATTAAGTTTAAAAGCTTTTAAAGGATGATTTTGCATTATACTTTGATTCATTAATATAAAAATAAACAAAGTATTTCCGCGTTTAATGCATCTTTTTATCTATATATTTTCCGTAATCAGGTACAGCAATTTTATCAAATTCTTGAACGAGTGTTTTGAGGCTTGTTGATAGCAATTCACCCGACATCGGTATTCCATGTCCAGTAACAGCGGTTAGAGGCTTTAACTTTTCTAGCTTAAGAACTGACTCTTTAGCGGCTTTCCAGTTTGTTGTTAAATAGCGAGGCGGACCGCTTATTTCCTGTTCTTGAGTTATGACTTTATATAGATACTCCTGTTTCACTGTAACAAAAGCGTCCCCAGCAATTAAAGTTCGGTCTTTTTCTCGGAATAATGAAATATGCCCTGGAGTATGTCCTGGTGTATGAATCCATCTAAACTCTGGCATATGGGGAACAGTTCCATCGGTAGGTAGCGCTTTTACATTATTTCCTAAGTCAATTGGTTCGTTTGGGAACAGAGGAGACATTTTCGCTACCATACCACCTTCAACTGTAGGGTCTGGTTCTGGATAGCTTTGTTGTCCGGTCAGGAACGGTAGCTCCATTTGATGTGCATAGACGGGAACATCCCAATGCTTGATGAGTTCAATTATTCCCCCAACATGATCAAAATGGCCGTGAGTTAAAATAATTACTTTTGGGCGACTATTGGTACCAAATCGATCCTCAGCGATAGAGATAATTTCATTTGCACATTTAGGCATTCCAGCATCAACTAAAACAAAATCATTGGTCTTAGGATTTCCAACAAAGCATATATTGACGATTTGAATCGTGTAACAAAATAAATCAGGCAATACTTCGATGCCGTGACCACTTTCAATTGAAGTTGCTGGAATAAACTTGTAATCACTTCCATAATTCATTTCATTGTCCAATTTTTCTCCCCCTTAATATATTTTAATACGACATTATAGTTCCCTAATCTTGAAAATTCATTTTGGCGAATTTGAGAAAAGAATTAATGCGGGATTAAAAAACAATAATTTAGTCCTAGAATTAAGAGGGATTCATATCAATTTATATAAAGTGCAAACAAAAAATATTGCTTTTAAAGTCACAGATTCTACTATTCTTGAGGCGAATTTATGGCTTAATAAAAGATTTATAAAGATATTACAATATGGATTTATATAAAAAAGACATAACAAAGTTCGATAGAAATCCATTATGTCTAATGATTGCTTTTCATAATAAAAGAATGTTTAAGTTTGGTGATGTAATTGAAGTGAATTAGAGGGGAAATAGAAGTGATGATCTCTTCCTAACTTAATTATATCATGTAATTTACGTTCGAAATAGACTGTTTCTTCTCATTTACTACTGTTACAATCAAGAACACATGAATAGTAAGGAGAGGTGCCAAATGAGTTCTTTCGTTCTCGATTTTCAGGAAATAGAAAAAACGCAGCTTTTTCTCGTTGGTGGAAAAGGATTGAATTTAGGGGAGTTATCCAATATTCAAGGGATACAAGTGCCAGAAGGATTTTGTGTTACAACGGTAGGGTATGAACAGGCCATCGGAAAAAATGGAGCGTTTCAAACTTTATTGAATCAATTAGCAATGCTAAAAATTGAGGAACGAGATCGAATTGGTGAAATTAGTAAGCAGATTAGAGAAGTCATTATGGCGGTGGAAATTCCAGTTGATGTAGTGGAATCAGTAGCTCATTATCTCTCGCACTTTGGCGATGAACATGCATATGCAGTGCGTTCGAGTGCTACTGCTGAAGATTTACCGTATGCCTCGTTTGCTGGTCAACAAGATACGTATTTAAATATTATTGGAAAAGAAAACATTTTGCAGCATATTAAAAAATGCTGGGCTTCTTTGTTTACAGATCGGGCGGTTATATACCGAATGCAAAACGGTTTTGATCATAATCAAGTTTCTATATGTGTTGTCATTCAAAAAATGGTTTTCCCTGAGGCTTCAGGGATTTTATTTACTGCGGATCCGATTACTTCGAATAGGAAGGTGTTGTCAATCGATGCCAGCTTTGGACTTGGCGAGGCGCTAGTATCTGGATTGGTTTCTGCCGATAATTATAAGGTAAAAGAAGACGAAATCGTCGAAAAGGTCATCGCAACGAAAAAATTAGCCATCTATGGACGAAAAGAAGGTGGAACAGAGAGAAAGAAAATTGCTCCTAATCAGCAAAAATTTCAAACACTTACTGAGCAACAGATTTTACAACTAGCACGCATCGGAAGACAAATCGAAGCTTATTTTGGTTGTCCGCAAGATATTGAATGGTGCTTAGTTGATGATACAATTTATATAGTCCAAAGCAGACCGATTACGACTTTATATCCAATTCCAGAAGTAAATGATGGGGAAAATCACGTGTATATATCAGTTGGTCACCAACAAATGATGACCGATGCGATGAAACCATTAGGTTTATCTTTTTTCCTGTTAACGACTAGTGCACCTATGTGTAAAGCCGGAGGAAGACTATTTGTTGATGCTACGCAAAGACTAGCTTCACCTGCTAGCAGAGATTACTTAATAAACACTTTAGGTAAATCGGATCCGCTCATACGAGATGCATTAACGACTGTAATTGAGCGAGAGAATTTTATTGAATTGTTATCGGATGATGAAAAAGAAAAGGATCTTAGTAAAAAAGTGCCACCTGCAAGTTCGCAACCACAACCTGAAAACGATCCGGAAATCGTTACGAATTTAATAAAGAATAGTGAATCATCAATAGAAGAGTTAAAACGAAACATGCAAACGAAATCAGGGGTGGATGTACTTGATTTTATTTTAGAAGACATTCAGCAATTAAAGAAAGTATTATTTAACTCGCAAAGTATAGCTATCATTATGGCAGGTATGAATGCTTCATCATGGATTAATGAAAAGATGGAACAATGGTTAGGGGAAAAGAATGCAGCAGATGTACTTTCACAATCTGTACAACATAATATTACGTCAGAAATGGGGCTAGCGTTATTGGATGTGGCAGATGTGATTCGGCCGTATCCGGAAGTCATTGCGTATTTACAGCATGTAGAAGATGACAGCTTTTTAGATGAATTAATTCAGTTTAAAGGCGGGGAAAAAGTTCGGGATGCAATCGATGCTTTTCTAAATAAATATGGAATGAGATGCAGCGGAGAAATCGACATTACGAAAACGCGCTGGAGTGAACAGCCAGCTACAATTATACCGATGATTTTAAATCATATAAGAGACTTTGAATATGGTGCTAGTAAGCGGAAGTTTGAAGAAGGGCTGCAGGAAGCTTTGAAAAAAGAAAAAGAGTTGTTAGAGCGATTGCAGCACTTGCCGGATGGGGAACAAAAAGTAGAAGAGACGAAGAGAATGATTCGTAACATCCGCAATTTCATCGGTTATCGTGAATATCCGAAATACGGCATGATTCATCGTTATTTCATATATAAGCAGGCATTACTGAAAGAAGCAGAGAAACTTGTGCAAAATAATGTTCTGGATGAAATAGAAGATATATACTATCTAACTTTTGAAGAACTTCACGAAGTCGTCCGCACAAATAAACTAGATTACAAGATTATTCATAAACAAAAAAATGCGTACAAATTATATGAAAAACTAACACCTCCGCGTGTTATCACGTCTGATGGAGAAATCATTACAGGTAAGTACAAACGCGAAAATCTCCCGGCTGAAGCAATTGTAGGTTTGCCTGTTTCTTCTGGAGTGGTTGAGGGGAGAGCACGCGTTATTTTAAACATGGAAGACGCGAATTTGGAAGATGGAGATATATTAGTTACGGCATTTACCGATCCTGGGTGGACACCTTTGTTTGTTTCTATAAAAGGGTTAGTCACTGAAGTCGGCGGGCTTATGACGCACGGAGCAGTGATTGCACGTGAATATGGCCTGCCAGCAGTTGTTGGAGTAGAGAACGCTACGAAACTAATAAAAGACGGGCAACGAATTCGGGTACATGGAACAGAAGGATATATTGAAGTGTTGTAGTTGTATTTTAGATAAATAAAGAAATCGTCCACTAAATATAGTGGACGATTTCTTTATGATTTTAATAGTTTTATCAACTTTCATCAATATTTTCTAAAATATTGATGAATCAGAATGTATGTTCATCTAAAACAAAGGATTTTTTCAAAAATATTACAAATTCAGACAATGCGTTGATAATTTTCTGAATTTTCCGTAATATATAAACGTTGTATCGTATTTAATATTGGGGAGGAATAGGGATGAAGAAAAAACCTTTTAAAGTGCTGTCTACGCTTGCGGCGGCAGCTGTGCTTAGTTGCACATTTGGGTATGGGGGTCAATCTGTTTATGCGGCAACGCCGTCTAATGGAGGAACTTTAAGTCCGATTGATGAAAATTTAATTCAAGAGGAGCGTTTAGCAGATGCGCTCAAGAAACGCGGTGTAATTAATGAATCTACGTCGAAAGAAGACACATTAAAAGCTGTTGAAAAATACGTAGAGAAGAAAAAAGGAGAAAATGCGGGAAAAGAACCAGCAGCGGGGGATAGTGTTACGAGAGAAGCGGCTGACTTTTTGAAAAAAGTTAAAGATGCAAAAGCAGATGAGAAAGAAAAAGCAGATCAACCTGCTAGTGGTCCAGTAGCGGGACAAGAGCCGGTTAAAGGGGGATTAAACGGCCAAGTACCAACTACTTCAGCGAAGCAAAAACAATATAACGGTGATGTTCGTAAAGATAAAGTTCTCGTATTGCTAGTAGAGTTTGCGGACTTTAAGCATAACAATATTGATCAAGTACCAGGTTATATGTATTCAAATGATTTTAATCCAGAACATTATCAAAAAATGTTATTTGGTAATGAGCCATTTACACTCTTTGATGGTTCAAAAGTACCAACATTTAAACAATATTATGAAGAGCAATCTGGTGGTAGTTATACAGTAGATGGCACAGTAACAAAGTGGTTGACAGTTCCTGGTAATGCGGCAGATTATGGCGCAGATGCAGGAGATGGCGGTCATGATAATATGGGACCAAAAGGACCTCGTGATTTTGTAAAAGAGGCATTAAATGCGGCTGTAGAAAGTGGTATTGATTTATCTGAATTTGACGAATACGATCAATATGACAATAATGGTGATGGCAATAAAAATGAACCAGATGGTCTGATTGATCACTTAATGGTCATTCACGCTGGAGTTGGGCAAGATGGGGGCGGTGGTAGACTAGGTGATGATGCAATTTGGTCACATCGTTGGCACCTTGGAACACCATATCCAATTGAAGGAACAAAAGCAAAAGTTGATAACTGGGGCGGTAAGATGGCAGCATACGACTACACAATTGAGCCAGAAGACGGAGCGGTTGGTGTATTCGCACATGAATTTGGTCATGATTTAGGTCTTCCAGATGAGTATGATACGAAGTACACAGGAGCAGGTGAGCCAATTAACTCCTGGTCTGTTATGAGTGGCGGTAGCTGGGCTGGTAAAATTGCAGGAACAACGCCACCGAGTTTCTCTCCGCAAAACAAAGAGTTCTTTCAAAAGAACATGGGTGGAAACTGGGCCAATATTGTAGAGGTTGACTATAATAAATTAAATCGTGGTATTGGTTATGCGACGTATTTAGATCAAAGTGTAACGAAATCAAATCGTCCTGGTCTGATTCGTGTTAACTTACCAGATAAAGAGGTAAAAGGTATTCAGCCTGCATTCGGTAAGAAGTACTACTATAGTACAAAAGGTGATAACCTTCATACAACATTAGAAACGCCAGTGTTTGATTTAACAAATGCAACAAATGCGAGGTTTGATTATAAATCAATGTATGAAATTGAAACGGATTATGACTTCCTTGAAGTACATGCAGTGAAAGAAGATGGTACGAAAACGTTAGTGGATCGAATTGGTGAAAAAAATGTGAAAAATGGTCTAGACACAACAGATGGTAAATGGGTAGATAAGTCTTATGACTTAAGCAAATTCAAAGGTCAAAAAGTAAAATTAGTATTCGAATACATTACAGATGGTGGTTTAGCGCCGACCGGTTTTACTTTTGATAATGCTACATTAACTGTAGATGGAAATGTTGTGTTCTCTGATGATGCAGAAGGCGAAACGAAATTTAAATTAAATGGTTTTGTTGTAGCAGACGGTTTTGATAAGAAGAAGCATAACTACTATTTAGAGTGGAGAAACTATGCTGGTGCTGATCAAGCGTTAAAATATAGCAGTGGTGTACCATATAATACAGGTCTGCTAGTATGGTATGCAGACTCTAGCTTTACAGATAATTGGGTTGGTTTACATCCAGGTGAAGGTTTCTTAGGAGTTGTTGACTCTCACCCAGAGGCAATTGTTGGAACACTAAACGGCAAACCAACTGTTAAAAATAGTACACGATTCCAAATCGCAGATGCTGCGTTCTCCCTTAACCAAACGCCAGCATGGAAAGTCGTATCTCCAACACGCGGAACATATGATTACAAAGGATTACCAGGTGTAACGAAGTTTGATGACTCTAAATTGTATATAAATGATTTAATCCCAGATGCAGGACGTAAATTACCAAAATTCGGATTGAAATTTGAAGTAGTTGGACAAGCAGATGATAATTCTGCAGGTGCAGTTCGTTTATATCGTTAATAATGTAGAAGCTGTTGAAGGGGAAGTCCTTTCAACAGCTTTTTTACAGAAACATAAATTTCAAGTTATTAATAAAATAATAGAAATTACTAAGCAAGCTGACTTATTTCTTTAAACCAGCTGCATAAAAAGGTCCATGAACTGCAATAGTGGATAAAAAGCGAGCAATCTCCTCAGGTGTTTCTTTTTGTCCATTATTTAACCATTGTTGGATGACACCTATATGTGCAGATGCCATATAAGAAGTTAAGTATTCGCTTGGAACAAGTAAATTCTCCTTATTAATGAGGGGACCATTCGTATCTTCAAATAATGTTTTCCACATAAAGTCTTTCAGTTTTGTTTGGAAAGATAAATCTCCTTTCGGACTTAGTACAGCTTTCATAAAATCACTATTTTCATTTAGAAATTCAAGAATAGAAGTGATAAGTATAAATGGCATTGTTGGAGAAGGATTTGATCCAAGGTCAGCAATAACTTCCGGGAATTTTTGTTTAGCAATTTTAGAAAACTCGTACATAATGTCTTCTTGGCATTTTGTCATTAAATCAAATTTATCTTGATAGTGCGCATAGAAAGTACCGCGATTAATGTTTGCTTTCGTTGTAATATCTTTCACTGTAATGGCGTCAAAACCTTTTTCTTTAATTAGCTCCACCAATGCATTTCGTATGGCAGTTTTCGTACGAACAACACGCAAATCTAAATTATTATCGCGCAAAGCATATCCCTCCTTAATTTTACTCAACACATTTGGAAAATGTGTCTTATAACCAACACATTCACGATTTTTGATTATTGTATAAGGTTCAACTCGAACATATAATTCAAAATATAAATAAACAACACGTTGTTGGTTATTATAGATCAAATTAAGGGAGGAGAAAAGAAAATGTTTAAAAATAAACTTTTATTTTTATCACCAGTTATTGCACTACTTGTTGTTTTTATTTTTTCATTAACGCTATTTCCAACTGTTCAACCGCAGCCGAAAAACTTGCCAATTGCAATTGTAAATGAGGATCAAGGTGTAGAAATTCCAAATCAACCGAAAATGAATATGGGGCAAACGATCGTTGATAACATGAAAAAAACAGCGAAATCAGAGGAAGAACCCGCAGTGAAGTGGGTAGAAGTAAAAAATAAAGAAGCCGTTCAAAAGGGATTAAACAATAAAGAGTATTACGCGGCATTAGTCATCCCGAAAGAATTTAGCGCAAAACAAGCGTCGTTACGAACGCCACAGCCATCTTCACCTGAGATAGAAATATATATTAATCAAGGAATGAATACGGCTGCATCAACTATGGCAGGGCAAATATTACAGGCGATCGTTGATAATATGAACAATAATGTTCGTACGCAAATATTAGAAGGGCTGAAAGCAAAAGGAGCTACTGTAACAACAGATCAAGCTGCGAAATTAGTAACACCTATTGTAAAGAACGTGAAAAATGTGAATGAGGTCGGCAAAAATAGTGCGAACGGTAATTCACCAATATCATTGTTCCAGCCGTTATGGATTGCAAGTTTAGCTAGTGCAGCGATTATTTTTATTGCGATTAGTAAAATGCCAGTAAGATCAAGAAAAGAAAACTTTCTGTTAAAAGTAAAACAAATCGTAACAGGAGCTATTGCGACACTTGTAATTGGGTTTGGTCTTACATGGATTGCAGATGGGATGGTAGGATTAAATATTTCGAACTTCACGGATACAGCTCTATTCTTATCCATTACTTCTTTTAGTTTCTTCTTAATGATATCTGCAGTACTATCATTAGTTGGGCTAAAAGGAATCGGTTTATTCGCTTTATTACTATTCTTCGGGGCACCGTTATTATCATTAGCACCTGAGATGTTGTCTCCGTTTTATCAAGACTGGGTTTACTCATGGTTACCAATGAAATTTATGATTGAAGGCTTAAGAGAAATCTTCTTCTTCGGAAAAGGGTTAAGCTGGAATACACCTGTTACTGTACTCGTTTGGATTGGTATAGTAAGTATGGTTACTATATTAGCAACTGCACTCAAACGTAGTGTAGTAAAAGGGCATAAAACAGAATTGAACGCTTAAAAACAAGCCGTTTCACTAATTAGTGAAACGGCTTGTTTTTGATTTTTTCTCAATGTAAATGCCTGATTGTTGAAAAGTGTAGTGTTTAGAATTAAGGCGAAATCTCTAAAGATCGCGTACGTTCCAAACAATCTCACCACGTTCATCATCCCACGTACTGTGATGACGCTTAAATCCTATCTTTTCTAGTACCCGGAGGGAAGCGATATTCCAAGCACCTACAGTCGACCAAAGTCTTTGGCGCCCAGTAGCAATCGCCGCGTCCAGTACAACAGATGCGGCCTCAGTCGCATAACCTTTACCATGAGCGCTGCGGAACAACTCGTATGCAATCTCCGGCTCTTCAAGTGTGGAACGACCGATAATTAAGCCACAGTACCCAATGAAATCGCCTTCGTCTCTCCTTCGAATAGTGAGAAGGGAAATACCATTTTCGTCTGCCTTCTTGCGCATCTCAATAAGCCGGTTACGAACGGAGTCGAGGGTCGGCATGTCCACACCACGTTCGCCAATTAATTTTCTCATCCAAACTGAATCGGATTCCTCCCACATACTCAGGTCAAGTCGTTCGGTTTTTAGCTGGAACTCCATAGTTTTAAATAAAGATGGCATAGTGGAACCTCCTAGTTATGTCACTGAACTCATAATAGCTTCGCACTGCATCATGTTGAACCAATCGTTGATTCGCGAATTTATTTTCCTAACTCCCGCGAGAGTTTATAGCAACAGTATACAATAGTATTATTTTATGCATAATCAATTCCTTTACAAAATAGACCCTTTTCTCAAACTTTTCTTTCATTCTAAAGCCGTCCCGTTAAATACACAGGCTCCTACTATTTCTAAATGCATAAAATGTTAAGCGAAAGTATGGGGGGATATGATGTATAATTCGAATTATTATGATTGGTATAGGCAGAATGATAAGTTAATTAGTGATATTGAAAAAGCTATAAATGGAGAGTATAGCGCTATAAGCTGCTATGCAAAATTAGCGAATATGGCTCCAAATCAAGTAGAACAAAAACAAATTCTTGAAATTCGTAATGATGAAATAAAGCATTTCCACAACTTTGTACAAATTTATACGAACTTAACTGGAAGGCAGCCAAAACCACAAATTACTGAAGACTGCCCAAATACGTATTTACAAGGATTAGAGTTCGCTATACAAGATGAACAAAAAACAGTAGATTTTTATTTGGAAATTTCAGATGAGACATCGGATGTACATTTGAAAGAGTTGTTACGGAGAATAGCTGCGGATGAACAAAATCATGCAGTATGGTTTTTATATTACTTTGTAAAGTCGAAGTGAGCATTAAGAATGAACGAATGATGTGGTGCATATATTAAAAAATATTTTAAAACGTAGTCCAACAATTGAATGAAATATTTAAATGTAAGCAGAAGGAAACCGTTTCGCTAGTCGTGGAGCGGTTTTTTTATGATGTACATATGTATCGACAAAATATAGTAATTACATTTGATATATAATGTATGAAACGAAAATGAATAAGTTAGGAGCAAGCATATGAAAAGAGGGATTTTTGTAGATATTCCAAATGAATACAGCAATGTACTTTGGAAAGTATTAAAGCCAATTGATATTACTGTATTTGATTGGCGAGTGAGGGATGAGGAGTCCTACTTAATAGCACGTGGTGAATTGGATGAGGCATTATTTCCAGAAGAACCAAGTGTAGTGGAAGGGTTAGCGTTGAAAAAGTTAGTTAAAGACAACATATATTATCTTATTTTTGCAGATTTAAAAGCATATCCTAAAGGAGAAAAAGCGATAGATATTGAAACATATGAAGAGTTTAAGGAAAGTAAGTGTGAGCTAATCGTATTAGCAGTGGATGCTCAATACATACAAATTTATGTGAAAGATCAAAAAGCGATTGAATTAATGTATGAAAACGCACGGAAACAAGGATTTTATGTGAAATATGTTACAGACGAAAACGACGGTAGAACGCGTTTGTCAGTATGGTAGCAATTTGAAAGGGGAAAGGCAATATGGAGAGAAATATAAGTAAAGAACATGCAATTCGAATTGCTACTGAAAATGAAAGTGATAGTATTATCCTTTTATTAAAAGAGGTAGCACAGTGGCTACAATATAAAGAAGTGGATCAGTGGCAGTATCTTTTAGGAGAGGAAGCTACGGCTGAAATACTAGAATGTATAAGAGAGAAATATACATATGTTGTTCTGAAAGAAGATGAAATAGTTGGTACGGTTACAGTTTCTCCTAAACAAAATGAATGGGATGAACATATTTTTGGTAAAGAGGAAGTTTCTAATTCATTATATATTCATAGATTTGCGGTGAAACGGAAGTATAAGGGAAATGGAATAGGAGAATGGATTTTACGGTGGGTAGAAGAGAATGTGCAATGTGATAAAGAATATTTGAAGTTAGATTGCGTGGGGCATAATCGTACGTTGAATGATTTTTATAAGAAAAATAGTTTTGAATATGTTGGAAGTACGGATGGGCTTAGTAAGTTTCAAAAGAAAAGGAGAATGTGAATGCATCCAATTAACGTAAGTTTAGTTGAAAAGTTAATACAGGAACAGTTTCCTGAATGGGCCCATTTAGAAGTGAGACCTGTAAAGTTTAGTGGGCATGATAATAGGACGTTTCACTTAGGGGATGAGATGAGCGTAAGATTGCCAAGTGATGTGGCATATGCACCGCAAGTAGAGAAAGAAAATAGTTGGCTTCCTATATTAAGTAAGGGGCTTTCTTTACTGATTTCTACCCCACTTGCGAAAGGAAATCCGTCTGAAGCGTATCCATTGCCTTGGTCTATTAATAAGTGGATAGAGGGAGAAACAGTTACGAAACAAAACGTTCGGGATTTAAATGAATTTGCGGCGGACTTAGGATCTTTTTTAGTAGAATTGCAATCTATTAATGCGAGTAACGGACCTTTAGCTGGAACACATAATTTTTACCGAGGCGGACTTATATCTGTATATGATGAAGAGGCGAGAGTTGCTATTGAAAATAATAAGGATGTTTTTGACGAGGCATTATTAAAACACCTTTGGAATGTAGCACTTAGTTCAACATGGGATCGTAAGCCAGTTTGGGTTCATGGAGATGTAGCGCCAGGGAATTTACTCGTTAAAGATGGAAAGCTTTGTGCTGTAATTGATTTTGGTATTTTAGGTGTAGGAGATCCTGCTTGTGATGCAGCGATGGCTTGGACGTTTTTTGATGAAAATAGTAGAAATGTATTTAAAGAAGTATTACGCATGGATGAAGAAACGTGGAATAGAGCGAGAGGATGGGCACTTTGGAAGGCGTTAATTACATATGACGCAAATAGGGATAGTAATGAGAAGGTGGCAGGAGAATCTTATCGTATCATTCAAGTGATTGTGGATGATTATAAAGGGTAATAGAAAAGCCTATTTCAAAATAGGTTTTTTCATATGATTAAATAGTAGAAACGGAAAGAAGGAATAAGACATAATTATACAGAATATTTAGATAATAGGAGGTGTCGAATTTTGGGTGAAATTGAATTAAAGAGTAATGTAATTAAGACAGGGCGAGAGAAGGGGATTATTCTTCGATTTATACTTGCTAGTCTCGTTGGAGTGTTTATGTTTTTCGTTCCTGTTACGATAAACGGTGCATCGTCTATTATGATTGATCATATCGTATCGTGGATTAGGGCTTCGGTTCCTGGCATAGTACCTTATTATGCATTATTTGTTATGGCAATTGGTGCGATTTATCCATTTTATACGAAGAAATGGAATGCATCTATCGTAGATATTTGTTTTTCTATTTTAAAAGTAGTTGGCTTTGTTTTTGGCATATTATATTGTTTAAAAGTAGGACCAGATTGGTTCTTTGCGCCAGATGTTGGACCGTTTTTATATGAGAAGCTAGTCATATCAGTAAGTTTGCTCGTTCCAATTGGCTCGGCGTTTTTAGCGTTATTAGTCGGATATGGATTGCTTGAATTTATCGGTACATTTTGTCGTCCGATTATGAGGCCATTATGGAATACGCCGGGGAGATCGGCAATCGATGCAGTTGCGTCTTTCGTTGGAAGTTATTCGCTTGCTCTCCTTATTACGAATCGCGTGTATAAAGAAGGAAAGTATACGACAAAAGAAGCGGCGATTATCGCTACAGGATTTTCTACAGTATCCGCTACATTTATGATCATCATCGCAAAAACATTAGATATTATGCATTTATGGAATGTTTATTTTTGGACTACACTTGTTGTAACATTCATCGTGACTGCTATCACCGTAAGAATCCCACCCCTTAGTAGAAAACCAGATACATATGTAACAGAAGAAGGGTTCCCAGAGCCTGTTTATAAAGAGAAAATGTTAGAACGTGCTTGGGAAGATGCGTTAGAAGTATCAAAGTCTGCACCGAGCATTATGAAAAATATTGCAATGAATTTAAAAGACGGATTTATTATGACAATGGGAATTTTACCATCCATTATGTCAGTAGGATTAATTGGTATCGTCTTAGCGAAGTTCACGCCAATATTTGATTGGATCAGTTATATTTTCTATCCGTTTACATGGCTATTACAATTACCAGAAGCAGACTTAGCTGCTAAAGCCGCATCAGTTGGCATTGCAGAAATGTTTTTACCGTCATTATTAGTAGTAAGTGCACCACTCGTGACAAAGTTTGTTATTGCAGTTGTTTCCGTATCATCTATTTTGTTTTTCTCCGCTTCCATTCCTTGTATATTATCAACAGATATTCCGTTAAAAGTATCTGAACTCATTATTTTATATGTGCAGAGAACGATTTTAACGTTGCTTATTATTACGCCGATTGCTTATTTGTTGCTTTGAAGTTTTAATAAGATAAAGTTAAACAAAAGAAGCCGTCTGTAAAAAGGGGGCTTCTTTTGTTTAAAAGCGGGATATTCTTATTTATTTTTCGTATATGACGTAACGCTTCTTAAGAAGATTCCTAGTCCCGCAAAAAAGAATCCTAAGCATAATAAGCTGCCTGGCGTTCCCCAAGTAATTTGATCTAGCATTTTTTATCCCCTCCCGTTTATCATTATATAGAATTTATTGGAAATTATCAAAAAATTCTTTTTTTAATGGTTACTGATGAGTCTTCCTACCTTATACGAGAAGAATATATTTGAAAAGAATTCTTTTTTTTATATTTTTTTATTCTTATAATACGTTTTTGGTTCTTATGATATAGTAACAACAAAGGGGGCTTAAAAATGGAAATTATTCACGAAAGAGCAAAGTTGCGGTTAATGGATAATACTGATGTCGAAACTTTGTTTTCGATTGTAGAAGGAAATCGGGATATTTGGGCGTATTTAATCTCTAAAATGGATAGTGTGCAAGATATGCAACAATACGTTCAAAAAGCGATAAAGGGTTACGGAAGAGGTACTCAAATACCTTTCATAGTCGTAGATCAACAGTCGAATAAGATTGTAGGAAGTACACGTTTATATAATATTTCAGTAGAAGATAAGACAGTTGAGTTAGGGCAAACGTGGTATCATCCGAGTGTGCAACGTACGAGTATAAATACAGAGTGTAAGTATATGCTTCTTCAGTATGCTTTTGAAAAATTGCATATGCTGAGAGTGCAAATTAAGACGGATGCAAGAAATGAAAAAGCACAACGAGCAATTGAAAGGTTAGGCGCAGTAAAAGAGGGTGTGCTTCGAAATGAAAGAAAATTACCGAATGGTTATGTGAGAGATGCGGTGGTGTACAGTATTATCTCGAGTGAATGGCCAAGCGTAAAAGAAAAATTGTTAGAAAAATTAGAGTTGTATAAAGAAAAGTTATAATTCGTGTTTTGAAAGGTATATTGTTCGTGAGATATGAAAAATATACCTTTTTTCTTACAAAATGCTACTTTATTTTAATTCCTTTTGTTTCATCGTTCCCTTCTGAGAAAAAATTCGTTACAATGTAGTTGTATGGTAATAAACTTATGAATTTAAAAAATGTAATGAAAACCGCAAATGAAAATGAATTGATAATCCTCAATTTTAAATGAAAACCCTTTTATACATAAATAACAAGTAAAGTTCCTTCTTTTAAATAAACTCAAACAAAACGATTTGATATAAATGTTTTTTATAGAAGTATGGATGATGTACGGAGGCAATTACAAATGAAAGAAAATAAGAAGAGTAAGAAAAGACGAATCTTTCAAGTATTTTTACTAATGATTTGTTCTGCTATTTTATATGTAAGTTATGCAGCTTACGATATTTGGAGTTATCGTTTTAAGGCAAATGATGACGTGAAAACGGATGCTGGTATCGTACTAGGAGCAGCTTCATGGAACGGAAAACCATCTCCTGTATTTAAAGAAAGAATTAATCATGCGATTTCTTTATATAAGAACGGAAATATTAAAAAGATTATTTTTACAGGTGGTACAAAGTTCGAGGCAGAACTTGAGGAAGCACGTACTGCAAGAGTATATGCAATGAAACAAGGTGTAAAAGAGGAAGATATTTTAATTGAAACTAAATCCCTTTTCACTGAAGAAAATTTAAAAAATGCGAAGCAAGTTGGAATAGAGAACGGCATACAAACATACACGATTGTAAGTGATCCACTTCATATGAAACGCGCAATGAGAATCGCAAAACATATTAATATTGAAGCGTATGCTTCACCAACGCCGACATCAGCATATAAAACGTTAGATACAGAAATACCATTCTTCTTTAAAGAATTATTCTCGTATATTGGATATGTAACCTCTTTGCCGTTAAAAGCATTGAAGGGGGACTAATATAAGAAAAGGATCTATCCTTAAATAGGAACTTTTCTTATTAGTCAAAAACATTGTATTTTTATCGGAATAGTGAAACAATAGAGAGGTAGCTTCATATAATCATAATGATAAAATGAACGGTTTATGAATCGAGCATAAAGGAGATTATAGTATGGCACTCTCATTTGTTGAAACAGAAGAACAGTCTTTAATTATTGAGAAAATAAATAAATTGATTCCGAAGTTCATGGAAAGGGAGCATCAGCTAAGTGAATTAGGATCATTTCCGTATGAAAATATAAATGATTTGAAAGATATCGGATATACGAAATTAACGTTACCGAAGGAATTTGGTGGTAGTGCCATTTCTTTATATGACTTCGTTTTATTTCAAGAGAAAATCGCGGAAGGCTGTGGAGCTACTGCATTATCGATTGGCTGGCATCTTGGCATTGTGAAGGAGCTAGCGGAAAATCGCTCTTGGAATGATGAGATGTTCAAATGGTTTTGCGAAGAAGTACGTAATGGTGCGCTCTTTAACAGGGCAGCAACAGAACCGAAAACAGGGAGTCCGACGCGTGGCGGCAAACCAGAAACAATAGCGGTTCAACAAGGCGAGAAGTGGGTTATAAATGGAAGAAAAACTTTTACAACGATGGCGCCAGTACTTGATTATTTTATTATTTCAGCAAGTATGGAAGGCCGTGAAGAAGTTGGTGAGTTTGTTATTCCAAGAAATACACTCGGTGTATCTATTGAAGAAACGTGGGATAGCGTTGCAATGCGAGGGACTGCTAGCCACGACCTTGTCTTACAAAATGTAGAGATAGACAACCGCTTTTTTACGGATGTAAAAGTCGGGAAAGTGAAACAAAAGGGTATTGGCTGGTTGCTACATATACCAGCATGTTATTTAGGAATTGCACAATCAGCAAGAAATTATGCAGTTCAGTTTGCGGGATCATACAAACCAAATAGTTTAAACCATTCTATTAGTTTATTACCGAATGTTAGAAGATTAGTTGGAGAATTAGAACTCGAGCTTATGCAAGCTCGCGTCTTTTTATATCAAATTGCGAAAAAATACGATGAGGCAGAAGATAAACTGTCACTGCAAGCAGAATTAGCGGCAGTGAAATACGCCGTAACAAATGCGGCGATATCCATAGTGGATAAATCAATGCGCATCGTAGGAGCAAAAAGTCTATCAGAAAAAAATCCGCTCCATCGTTACTATTTAAATGTCAGAGCAGGACTGCATAATCCGCCGATGGATGATGCAACACTATCTATGCTTGCGGATGCGGCGTTTCGGTCATAGTTTTTAAAGCATGGGTTTGATTACTAATCAAACCCATGCTTTTTATATGTATGAAGCACTTGGTTGAGATGTAGGTTTTTAATATAAATGATTATCATGTTTTTTTGATTGTGTCTTGTTGAAAAATTCTTATTGTAATGCCAGTTTGGAGGCTGTATAAACATTTTTCGTATTTAATCCCAAATTAATGGCCTTTCTAAGTTTACCATTCGTAAATATTGTAAAAATTGACCTGCATGGACCGCATCATGATAGGCAATTCGTAATAGCATATCACCTAAATATCGTTGATAGCCAACATCGCTTCGATCAATAAGTCTTGAATCTAGCTCGGCTATGCTTATTGATTGAATATATTCTATGAAGTCAGTAAAGTGTGATTGTGCCAATTCAATTTCTTTTTTTACACAAGTAATTGGCTCGTCATCATACGGGGTACGTATGTCGTTTATTGAACCGTTGTTTTTTATAATCATATGATAGTAAAAAGTTGAGCTCCATACGTGACGAATCATTTCACCAAAGGACATAGCCTCAGGATCAGGCTTCCAATTAAGAAAATTATCGGGAAGAGAATTCCATAATTTTTCTGAGCGCCTTCTCGTTTCTTTTAAATTTAATATACTAAGATCAATTGCATTCATAATACATTCTCCTTTACTATTAAACTTAAAATAATTGTATCAATTTAATAGTTAGGGTATCATCGAAATATGAATGTATATCCGAATATCTCATATATAGCTAAACTAATTGCTGAACCTACAAGAGCAATCATCTTAGATTGTCTAATGAATAATCAGGCACTACCTGCTAGTGAATTGGCTTATATGGCAAAAGTGTCACATCCAACAATTAGTTCGCATCTTTCTAAATTAGTAGAAGGGAATTTACTTACAGTTGAACAACATGGTAGACATCGTTACTATCGACTTGCTAATCAAGAAGTTGCAGAAGTGCTTGAAAAGTTAGGGACAATTGCACCAACAGTTCAAGTTCGCTCTTTAAAACAATCAAGCCAACTAAAACAAATTCGTTATGCTCGAACTTGTTATGATCATCTTGCAGGCAAACTCGGTGTAGAGATAACTGAAAAATTACTAGATAGGCAATTTATAATTTTAGAGGATGGAGAATACATTGTAACGGAACAAGGTAAGAAATGGTTTCTGAATTTTGGAATAAATGTTGATGAGGCAGATACAAAAAGGAGGGTATTTGCAAAACCTTGCCTTGATTGGAGTGAACGGCGTTACCATATTTCTGGTTGGTTAGGGTCTGCAATTGCAAAACTGCTTTTTGAACAGGGATGGATTACGAAAACGGATAAGAACCGAGCTGTCCATCTTACAAAGAAAGGTGTAAAGTTATTGGAAGATCAATTAGGCATTGATCTGAAAACTGAGGAAAGAAAAGCTTGAAATTAGAAAAATCCGTCAAAATGAAGGGCTTTTTTCATTATGGTAGGAGTGTACATGAATAATAGGATGTTACCAATAATCGTTGCCAATAAAAAATCTTTCTTTTCATTCTTCTTTTTTAAGTTTTAAAGGAGAAAGCTAGGCTTCTTATTTTTACTAATGTTATAATAAGAAAAAAGCACGAAAAGAGGTCATCTCATGCTAGAGGTTATTGCAACATGTTTAGAAGATGTAAAACGAATTGAAAGTGCTGGCGGGAAGCGGATTGAATTAATTTCATCTTATACAGAAGGTGGTTTAACACCGAGTTATGCTTTTATAAAAAAAGCGGTAGAAGTGGTAAGTATACCAATTCATGTTATGATTCGTCCGCATGCGAAGTCTTTTACATATACGGAAGAAGAAATTGAAATGATGAAAGAAGATATTATAGTTGCACAGAAGTTAGGAGCAGCTGGTGTAGTATTAGGCGTATTAAACGAACGAAATGAAGTGGATGAAGAGAAATTAGCGGATTTACTATCTGTTGTAGATGGAATAAATGTAACGTACCACCGTGCGATAGATGATATAAAAAATCCAGTAGAAGCGATGAGCACTTTAAAGAAGTTTCATAAAGTGACTCACGTTTTAACTTCAGGTGGACAAGGAAATATAGTAGAGAATATTCCGGTGCTTACAGAAATGCAAAAGGTAAGTGATGGTCAAATTCAGCTTGTATCTGGAGCTGGCGTGACGAAAGAAAATATAAAGCGATTGCTAGATGAAACTGGAATCACGCAGGCGCATGTCGGTACAGCGGTAAGAGAAGGAAAATCATGTTTTTCTGAAATAGATCCTAATTTAGTACAAGAATTAGTTGAAATAATAAAATAAGTGCTTAAGAAAGAGGAGAAACGATGAAGGAAAATACGAAGAAAGAATTATTCTCTTGGGCTAAAACGATAGGTTTTACCCTTGTATTAATTGCTATTATTCGCGGTGTTTTATTTACACCTTCTTTAGTACAAGGTGAATCAATGATGCCCACTTTAAAAAATAACGAAAGAGTTCTCGTGAATAAGATTGGTTATAGTATAAGTGGATTAGATCGCTTTGATATTATCGTCTTCCACGGGAAAGAAGGATACGATTTAGTAAAACGAGTAATTGGTTTGCCAGGCGATACAGTTGAGTATAAAAATGATGTTTTATATGTAAACGGAAAAGCGATGGAAGAACCATATTTAAAACAGTTTAAAGAAAAAGCAGTAGGCCGTGTATTAACTCCAGACTTTACGTTAGAACAAATCACTGGGAAAACGAAAGTGCCAGAAGGCCAAGTATTTGTTTTAGGGGATAATCGTGAAGTTTCTAAGGATGGTCGCATGTTTGGCTTTATTTCAGAAGATGAAATTGTCGGAAAAGGACAAGCTGTTTTCTGGCCGTTGGAACAAGTAAGAGCGTTATAAAGTGTGGTGAAGTATGGGAGAGATATTCTTCCATACTTTTTTATTTGCTTAAAATCTATTGATTGAATTGAAAGAATATTTTATAATTTTAAATTATATGTTTGTTTCGAAAAACGGAATTTAAGTTCCGTAATTCGGAACGAAAGGGAGATAGAATGAGTATAAATAAAACGGCAGTTAAGACAATGGATATTTTAGAGTTGTTTTATGAGCATGAAGAGCTAAGTTTAACTGAGATGGTTCAGCTTACAAATATGCCGAAAACATCTGTTTATCGTTTAATTGGTTCGTTGGAAGAGATGGAGTTTTTACAAAAAAACGAAAAGGGGAAATATCGTTTAGGGGTCGTATTTTTACGGTTCGGTCAACTTGTTTCACACCGATTATCAGTAAGAAATATAGCAATTCCTTATATGAAAGAACTTAGAGATAGTTTAGGACAGGCAGTTAATTTAATAATTCAGGATGGAAATGACGCAATTTATGTTGAAAAAATGGAAGGTGTTCAGCCGGTACGCGTGTATACGGCGGTTGGAAGAAGAGCACCGCTTTATGCTGGCGCATGTCCAAGAATTTTACTATCGTATTTCTCTGAGGAAGAGAAACGGAGATACATAGAGGAAGTGGATTTAAAACAGTTTGCAGATGGAACAATCGTGGATAAGAAACAATTGTTAGAAGTGTTGCAAATGGCAAAAAAGGAAGGCTACACCATTAGTTATTCTGAGTTAGAAAATCATACAGCCGCGATAGCAGCACCCATTTTCGCGAGCGATGGAACGGTTGTAGCAGGCATTAGTATTTCGGGATTAGCAATTGAGTACAACGAAAGTAACATTTCATATTTTATTGCGAAGGTGAAAGAAACAGCGCATCGCATTTCGAAAGAACTCGGCTTTTTGGCATAGAAAGAGGGAGTAGGATGAAATTTTCTGCGTTAGGGGATCAAGCAATTATTGTTACATTTGGTGAAGAAATTAAGAGGGATATATATGAGAAAGTACAGCGGTTATTTCAAGCACTGCAGCAACATCCGTTTGCAGGAATGATAGAGTGCGTTCCGTCGTTTACTTCATTAGCTGTTTACTACAATGTATACGAAGTATGGAAGGGAAATGAGAGAAGTGAAAGGTCACATGATTACGTTCGCCAGTATATAAAGGAGCTGTGTGATTCTTATAAAGAAGAAGTAAAACAGGATGTGAAACATATTTCTATACCAGTGTGCTACGGGGGAGAATATGGACCTGATTTAGAAGAAGTCGCGCATTATCACGGTTTACAAGTAGAAGATGTGATTCGAATACATAGTGAAACTACATATTTTGTATATATGCTAGGTTTTACACCAGGGTTCCCGTATTTAGGAGGACTTTCAAAAGAATTAGAAACACCTAGAAAAGAAACACCACGGTTACAAATCTCTCCTGGTTCAGTAGGTATTGGCGGAAATCAAACAGGTATATATCCGCTTGAAACACCAGGAGGATGGAATATTATCGGCCGAACTCCTATTTCATTATTTAATCCGGAAGAAGAAATACCAACATATATTCAAAGTGGTATGTATTTACGATTTATTCCAATAACGAAGGAAGAGTACGTATCGCTTGAGGGGGCTAAAAAATGGATGTAGAGGTTTTGCATGCGGGAATGTTTACAACAGTCCAAGATTTAGGGCGATCTCATTATCAACAATACGGTGTGCCAGTTGGCGGGGTGATGGATCAAAGTGCACTTCGGATGATCAATATGTTAGTTGGTAATGAAGAGAATGAAGCGGGACTCGAAATGACGATTATGGGACCTAAATTGTTAATAAAGAAAACGACTTTACTTGCGATTGGCGGAGCAGATATGGAACCGTTATTGAATGGAGAACGTATCCCGTTATGGCGTCCCATTTTAGCGGAAGAAGGTAGTATGCTTTGTTTTGGAAAAGTGAAAAGTGGTTGCAGAGCGTATGTAACTTTTGCGGGTGGTATATATATTGAGCGTACAATGGGAAGCAAAAGTACGTACATACGTGCTGCGATTGGTGGTATAGAAGGAAGAATGCTGAAAAAGGGTGACTACTTCCAAATTGGTGCACAACCAGAAATGGCGAGTCGTTTCATTCTAGACTTACAAAAAGATGCGAGAATAAAAACGAAATGGGCAATTAGCAACAGCGTACTACCAAAGTATAAGAAACATCCAAAGCTTCGTGTCATAACTGACTTTGAATACGATCAATTTACAGAAGAAAGTAGAAAGGCATTTTTTACGAAAGAGTATAAGGTATCTAATTATGCTGACCGTATGGGCTATAGGGTTGAGGGAGAGGTTTTAAATAGGAATGAAGAAAAAGAGATTTTATCGAGTCCTGTTACATTTGGAACCATTCAAGTTCCTAATGGTGGACAGCCGATTATATTAATGGCAGATAGGCAAACGACAGGTGGCTATCCGAGAATGGGAAATATCATTTCAGTAGATTTACCTCTTCTTGCCCAGCTAAAGCCGGGGGACTATGTTTCTTTTGAGAAAATTACGCTTGAAGAAGCGGAACAATTGTACATAGAACAAGAAGTAAATATGAATTTATTAAAGAAATTCATCGCTTTACGAAGCTGAAATTAGGAGGAATACATTATGACTACAATCGATTTAAACTGTGATTTAGGAGAAAGTTTTGGCGCTTATAAAATGGGGAATGATGATGAGATTCTTCCGTTCGTTTCCTCTATAAACGTTGCTTGCGGTTTTCATGCGGGTGATCCGTCTATTATGCGTCAAACTGTTGAAAAAGCTTTGGAGCATAACGTAGCAATAGGGGCGCATCCTGGATTTCCTGATTTAATTGGATTTGGTAGAAGAAACATGAATGTTTCAGCAAGTGAAGTATACGATTATGTTCTATATCAAACAGGCGCATTAGACGCATTTGTGAAAGCGGCAGGCGGGAAAATGCAGCATGTAAAGCCGCACGGTGCCTTATATAATATGGCGGCGTCTAATCCGGAAATTGCAGATGCAATTGCAAAGGCAATTTATCATATAAATCCAAGTCTATTACTTTATGGATTAGCAAATAGCGAGGCGTTTATACAGGCTGCAGAAAAATACAAAGTAACTCTTGTACAAGAGGCTTTTGCGGATCGTACATATAAGCAAGATGGTACATTAACGAGCCGTACAGAAGAAAATGCGCTTATAAAAGATGAAGACGAAGCGATAAAGCAAGTACTTCAAATGGTGAAAGAAGGCCATGTAAATGCGGTCAATGGAGAGAAAGTAGCAGTTCAGGCGCAAACAATTTGTTTACACGGTGATGGGGAAAAAGCAGTGCAATTTGCAAAAAGAATATACAGAACATTCAAACTTAATGATATTTCTATTTGTGCACCGAAATAAAAAATAGGGGGAAGTGCTGGGATGATTAAATTAATCGGAATACTACTTGTTGCAGTGGGCTTTTTATTTAGATTAAATACACTTTTAGTAGTTATGGTTGCAGGTATTGTTACTGGTATGGTTTCAGGATTAAGTTTTTATGATGTGATCAGCATGTTCGGTAAATTTTTCATAGAAAATAGATATATGTCTATGCCAATTATATTAACTTTACCGGTAATCGGAATTTTAGAGCGTTACGGTTTAAAAGAAAGAGCAGAAGCACTTATAACGAAATCAAAAGGAGCAACAACTGGAAGAGTATTAATGTCATATTTTACGATAAGAGAATCATCAGCAGCACTAGGGCTTAATATTGGTGGGCATGCGCAAACAGTAAGGCCGCTCGTTGCACCGATGGCAGAAGGGGCCGCGCAAGGTAAATACGGTAAACTTCCTGAAAAATTAAGAGAAAAGATTAAAGCAAACGCAGCAGCTGCTGAAAATACAGCTTGGTTTTTCGGAGAAGATATTTTCATCGCAACTGGAGCTATTTTATTAATGAAAGGATTCTTCGATTCAGTAGGTATGCATGTCGGAGTATGGGATATGGCACTTTGGGGCATTCCGACAGCAATATCTGCACTTATTGTAAGCTGGATTAGATTTAGAAGGTTTGATAAATATATAGAGAAAACAATGAAGGCAGAAGGAAAAGAAGAGAAGGAGGCAATTTAATATGAACATCATCACAATGGATACAATCTATTATGTATTAGGGATAATCGTTGCTTTTATCGCTGTTCGTATCGCATTCGATCGTGAACATCCAAACAGATTCGGTTCTAGTTTATTTTGGGCATTGTTTGCAGTTACATTTTTATTTGGAAATGTAATTCCTTCGTTTTACGTTGGCTGTATCGTGCTCGCTATGGTCGTTTTAGCCTCGCTAAATAAAGTAACAAAATCAGAGGAAAAAGAAGTTCCAGTACAAGAACGTGTGAAACATGCTGAGAAATTAAAAAATAAAATTTTTATGCCTGCACTATTAATTCCTATTTTTACAATTATCGGTACGTTGACCTTAGGGAAAATTAAATGGGGAAATGTCTCTCTTGTTGATCCAGATAAAGTAACATTAGTTGCACTAGCGCTTGGTGCATTACTCGCATTTGTTGCGGCGATGCGTATTACAAAATCAAAAATAACAACACCTGTACAAGAAGGAAGCAGACTATTACAAGCTGTTGGCTGGGCTGTAATTTTACCACAAATGTTAGCAGCACTTGGCGGTATATTCGCGAAGTCTGGCGTTGGACAAGTTGTTTCAGACTTAGTCGGACAAGTGCTACCGACAGAGTATCCGTTCGTTGCCGTTATGGCGTACTGTTTAGGCATGATGCTATTTACAGTCGTAATGGGAAATGCATTCGCAGCGTTTGCTGTTATTACTGGCGGAATTGGCTTACCTTTAATAGTTCAAATGCACGGCGGAAACCCAGCAATTATGGCAGCGCTCGGTATGTTTGCTGGATATTGCGGGACGCTGCTTACACCAATGGCAGCAAACTTTAATATCGTACCTGCGATGCTTTTAGAGCTAAAGGATAAAAATGCGGTTATTAAAGCGCAAGTACCAATTGCTCTTTCAATTTTTATCATAAATATGTTTATTATGTACGGCCTAGTATATCGTTTCTAATTAGGAGGATAAAACTATGAAAACAGTATTATTAACAGGGTTTGATCCGTTCGGCGGAGAAAATATCAATCCAGCTTGGGAAGTAGCAAAAGGTTTGCATGAAAAAACAATTGGAGAATACAAGATAATAAGCAAACAAGTACCAACTGTATTTCATAAATCAATAAGCGTATTAAAAGAGTATATAGAAGAACTAGCGCCGGAAATTATTATATGCATTGGACAAGCTGGGGGCAGACCAGATATTACGATAGAACGTATCGCAATTAATATTGATGATGCAAGAATCGCTGACAATGAAGGGAATCAGCCGGTAGATGTACCGGTTGTAGAAGAAGGAGCGATTGCGTATTGGTCTACACTTCCGATGAAAGCAATCGTAAAAAAACTTCGCGAAGAGGGTATACCGTCATCTGTTTCACAGACGGCAGGCACATTCGTTTGTAATCACTTATTCTATGGACTTATGCATGAACTAGAGAAACATGATAAGAAAATAAAAGGCGGATTCATTCATATTCCGTTTTTACCAGAACAAGCGAGTAATTATCCAGGGCAACCGAGTATGTCACTTTCTACTATTCGTAAGGGGATAGAATTGGCAATCGAAGTAACGACGACAGTTAAGGTAGATATTGTAGAGGTTGGGGGCGCAACGCATTAAGTAAAATGAATTGTACAACACCTCCTGTAAACAACTGGTATAATAAGAATAGGAAAATACATAGAGGTGATTTTTGTGCAACAATTTGAAGAAGTACGTTCAATTTTAGAAAAAGCGAAGAAAATTACAGTATTAACAGGCGCTGGTGCAAGTACGGAAAGTGGTATTCCAGATTTTCGTTCAGCAAATGGGTTGTATGCTGATGCGAATGTGGAGATGTATTTATCAAGAGGGTATTATAATCGAAGTCCGAAAGAGTTTTGGAAGCATTATAAAGAAATCTTTCAAATTAATACGTTCCATCAATATAAACCAAATCGTGGACATCGCTTTTTAGCTGCGCTAGAAGAACAAGGGAAAGATATTACGATTTTAACGCAAAATATTGACGGTTTACATCAATTAGGTGGCAGTAAGCATGTCATCGATTTACATGGAACACTTCAAACAGCACATTGTCCAAAATGTAAATCAGGCTATGATTTACAGTATATGATTGATCATGAAGTACCGCGTTGTGAGAAGTGTAATTTCATTTTAAATCCAGACGTTGTTTTATACGGAGATACATTGCCGCAATATCAAAATGCTATCAAACGTTTATATGAAACAGATGTGCTTATCGTTATGGGAACATCACTAAAAGTACAGCCTGTCGCTTCATTCCCGCAAATTGCAAAGAGGGAAGTAGGAGCAACAACTATTTTAGTAAATGAAGAGTTAACAGGACAGGAATATAACTTTGATTTTGTTTTTCAAAATAAGATTGGTGAGTTTGTTGAAGGGTTATCTTCAATGAAATAAGTTATCGAAAAAACTGAGGTATCTGCCTCAGTTTTTTATTTGAGTAATCACTGTTTTAAGCCATATGAAAACATTTTGATAATGTAGTAACAACATCTCTATAATTTATAAAAATCAATTTGCCCCATTTTTCTTTTAGAATAATATTCATGTTATTGTGCATTAAGGGAATGGTAATAAATAGGATATAAAAACAAAAAACTGAAAATTAAATCTTTTATTTCTTTTATAATTAATATAAAATTCTATATATATCATATAAATAAATTTGATACATAATGATTTTGCGTAGAAATGTTAATAGAATGAAGCGAGGGAGCGAAATGAGACAGAAAAAGGAGCAGAAAAAACAATCGAAAAAGAAAAAGACTCATATTCCATTTCGGTTAAATGTACTATTTTTTATTGTCTTTCTTTTATTTTCAGCTATTATAATTCAATTAGGTAAAGTACAAATCATTGATGGAGAAACGTATAGAAATGAAGTAAATAAAAAGGAAGATGTAACGGTAAGCACTCCCGTTCCTAGAGGGAAAATGTTTGATCGGCAAGGTCATGTTATTGTAAATAATAAACCATTGCGAACCGTTACATATACGAAAATGAGAGGAGTAGACTCGAAAGAAGTTTTACAAGTAGCAAGAGATTTAGCCAAACTAATTGAAATGTCGCAAGAGGACATGGATAAGTTAACAGACACAGATAAGAAAGATTTTTGGATGCAGTTAAATGAAAAGCGGGCAGCAGCGAAAGTAACGAAAGAAGATGAGAGTAAATTTAGAAAGCAAGAAATAGAAGGAAAAGAGTTAGATAAAAAAGTAGAAGAACTGCGCCGGGAAAGAATTACACAAGAAGAATTAAATGAGCTTTCAAAGGAAGATATAGAAGTATTAGTAATTAAAAGCAAAATGAATGCGGGATATAAAATGACGCCGCAAATCGTTAAAAAAGATGTAAGTCAAAATGAATATGCTGTTGTTAGTGAAAGGTTGGCAAGCTTACCAGGGGTAGATACGACAGTAGATTGGGAACGTGAATACCCAAATGATAAAATACTGCGCTCTATACTAGGTAGCGTTTCTAATGAAAATGAAGGGTTGCCAAGAGAACACTTAGATTATTATTTAGTTCGTGATTATAATCGAAACGACCGTATTGGTAAAAGTTACATCGAAAAACAATACGAAGATGCACTACATGGAACGAAAGAACAGTCTAAAAATATTATGGATAAAGCAGGGAAGATTGTTCGAACAGAAAAAGTGACTGAAGGAAAAAGTGGAAATAACTTGATGTTAACAGTCGATATGGATTTACAGAAAAGAGTAGAGGGAAGCCTTGAAAAGAATTTACGAGCCTTTCATGCTGCAGAGCCGATGATGGATCGTGCGTTCGTAGTAATGATGAATCCGAAAAACGGTCAAATTTTATCAATGGCAGGAAAGAAAATTGTAAATAAAGATGGCGGTATGCAAATAGAAGATTATGCATTAGGAACGATGACAAGTTCTTATGAGTTAGGGTCAACTGTAAAAGGGGCTACTTTATTAACTGGATATCAAACAGAAGCGATTAAGCCGTATACACACTTCTTTGATGCGCCAATGTATTTTAAAGGAAGTTCTAAGCCGAAGAAATCGTGGAAAGAATTTGGGGATATTGATGATTTAAGAGCTTTGCAAGTGTCATCGAACGTTTATATGTTTAATACAGCTTTAAAAATGGCAGGCATTAATTATGTTCCAAACAATCCATTAGATATTAAACAAGAAACATTTAATAAAATGCGCTACTATTTTAGACAATTTGGCCTAGGTGTGTCGACTGGTATTGACCTGCCAAATGAATCGATCGGTCAAATAGGTAGAACTGATAACATACCCGGATTTTTACTTGATTACGCGATTGGACAGTATGATACATATACGCCGCTTCAGCTTGCACAATATATTTCCACAATTGCAAATGGCGGTTACCGAATGAAACCACAAATTGTACAAGAAGTTAGAGAGCAACCGAATAGACCAGAGGATGTAGGAAAAGTCGTTCGGTCGATTGAACCAGTTGTATTAAATCGAGTGGATATGGACACTTCGTACATTAATCATGTAAAAGAAGGATTTAGAAGAGTTTTTCAAGAAGCTGACGGAACAGGTACCGGAACGTTTAAAGGTCTACCATATAAACCAGCGGGAAAAACAGGAACAGCTGAGACAGTATATGGTGGAGAAAGTGATATTGGAAGAGATGAGAACAACAACCGAAAAAAATGTTATAATTTAACTCTTGCCGGTTATGCACCATATGATGCGGATCCGGAAGTAGCTTTTTCAGTTGTTGTACCATGGGTGAATGATGATAAATCAGGAATTAATTCTGCGATTGGTAAAGAGATTTTGGATGCGTATTTTGAATTAAAAACAAATAGATCAAATACAAATTCAATTCCAGTAGAACAACCGAACAAGGCACAGTAAAAATAGTATCACTGCATGGAAACATATTGTGCAGTGATATATTTTTTGAGTTAAAAAGCGCTTTATAAGGTGGGAATGGATATGAAAAAGGAGATTAAGAGAGGCTGGGGAAAGTACATACTATTTATATTGGTGATAGTCATAGGCTACCATTCTTTTACTTTATGTAAGGTGGAAGGGGAATCGATGCAGCCGACTTTATATGAAGAAGACTACGTATTTGTAAATAAAGCGGTAGTACGTCTTTCTAATTTACAACACGGAGAAATTGTCATTATAAAAGAAGAGGATGAATCGAAATATTATGTGAAACGTGTAATAGGGCTTCCTGGTGATGTAATTAACATAACGAACGGAAAGGTATATGTGAACGATAAAAAGCAAGAAGAACCATATACGAACAAAGATTTATTTAACAACACACAAGTGTTTTATAACTTTCAAAAGACAAAAATTCCGCCAAATAAGTTATTTGTAATGGGAGATAACCGCGAAGTAAGTAGAGATAGTCGCAATGGCTTAGGATATATTGAAGAAGATAACATAATTGGCAAGGTGGAATTTGTATATTATCCATTTTCAAAAATGAAAATGATAGAATAAGTGGGGGGATGGGCAAAACCCCACTTATTAAAGTTTCACTTTATTTTCTTTAAAAAACCTTTTGGATTAAATGATATGAAAAATTTATGTTTAGACTCGTCGATTATGAAGTTATTATTTTTAGTTAAAAACTCATCCACAGCTTCCATCGGGCCAGGACCCCAATCGGGAAGAAGCGGATTTCCATTAATGGAGGTATCTTCTACAATTATATAACTGCCAGTAGTGACGATAGATTTATATAGTAAGAGTTCTTTGGATACATGCTCTTTACTATGATCAGAATCTAAAATAACTAAAATCACATCATCAGGTTTGCGCATGCTTACTATTGTTTGGATGGCCTGCACAGAAACAGAAGATGCTGTTAAATACGTAATCCGATTATGTGATGGCCGATTTGGCTGCGGAGTTATATCGATAGTAAGTACGTGACCTTTTCCAATTAAATCTAACATAGAAGCTAAATACAGTGCACTACCACCGTGAAAAGTCCCGCATTCAATAATTAAATCGGGCTTTAATTCATAAATGATTTCTTGATACAAAAAGAGATCAGAGGGAAGTTTACAGATTGGAACTCCAAACCAATGTGTATCTTTTAACCACACAAGGCTATCGTAATATTGTTTTAGAAATTCATTGCTTATAGTATCGATTTTAAATTCTCCTTTCTAAAAAGGCTTCTCTCGTTTGACGTAAAGTGTTTACGCATGAAAGTTGTACTATATATTATGTAGTAAGGAATTGTAAGGCGAGTGTTTTTACTTGAAAATAAGCCAAATAACTCATGTGGAAAATGAAAGGAAATAATCGTATGTACAAATACACAATTTGCTTTATTAGAAAAAGTGATAAAATATTGCTATTAAATAGAAATAAAAAGCCGAATATGGGGATGTGGAATGGTGTTGGAGGAAAAATAGAAGAGAATGAAACGCCATACGAAGGAATAATTAGAGAAACATTTGAGGAAACGGGTATAGAACTTTCAAGTGTAACGTATAAAGGGACTGTTGGTTTTAAAGGTAAAGATGAGCCCCAGGCTAGTGAAGGAATGTATGTGTTCGTTGCTGATTTGCCAGATGGCATGCAGATGAATACACCATTTCGTACGGCTGAAGGATTATTAGAATGGAAAGAAATTGATTGGATATTAGATGGTGATAATAGAGGTGTAGTTAGCAATTTACCAAAATACTTACCGACAGTATTAACAGAAGAAAATAAGTTAAAACATATATTCACGTACGATAACCGGAATATTATTCATTACACAACTGCATGTTTGACAGAAGATGATGCGAACAAGCGATATGAAAAACAACTCATTTCTCAATAGAAGAGGATAGTGAAAAATCACGTTTTGTTCTCATTATATATACGAAGTGATTATATGTTTCAGAAATACAATTTATTGGTCAGAATTGTAATATGTATGATATAACCTTTCTTATGGTGAAAGCGTAGAGAACATACGTAAACGGAACAAAAAAGAGGTGGCTTTGCCGCCTCCTTTTTGTTAGCTGTGAATCGCCTTAATCATAAATCGATGTTGCTTCACATCAAAATATCCTTTTTGTAAGATAATTTCATGTATACGATATAAATCCTCATAATACCTTTCGACAGTAAAATCAGGAATTTGCCACGGAATCGCTTTTAAATAGTAGACGATAGCGCCAATATCATAAAAGCGTTGGAAAGGGAATTCTTCCTTTGCTTCTAAAATAGTAAATCCATTTTGCTTTAACTCACTGCATGCGATTTCGAGAGACCAACTTGCAAATTCGCTATTTAGTGGTGAGTCAAACTGCTCATTAAGTTCCGCACAATCGAGACCACCAACTTGTTGTGTAAGGAAAATCCCATTTGGAGAAAGGATTCTGTTTACCTCAGAGGCAGCATATGATTCATGTTGATTTATGATTAAATCAAACTGACCATCTTCAAATGGTAAAGCGGTATCATCCGTTACCTCTATAACTGTAACCCCTAAAGGTTCTAATTGCTTTCGAGCGATTGGCACGTTTGGAGCATAACCTTCAGTCGCAAAAATAGTTGGTGGGAATGGTTGTAACATAGATAAAAACTCTCCACCGCCAGTACCCATATCGAGCATTGATTTAGCGCGTTGCATAAGCTGGAAAGCAGTACTGCCGTACGACCATGATAAAGGCTCGCTCTTCATTCGGCCCGTTTCTGAAATGAAAGAAAAATCCCAACCGCTAAAATGTGTATTTGCACTTTCTAATAAAGTTACAAATAATGGATCACGTTTCATAATTGTATCCTCCTATTTTGTAAGTAAATGATATGGTGAGAAAAGAAAAAAGGAGGACCTCTTATGAAAGTGAAGCGGTTTTACGTTTCGTGCTCGAATAGATTCATATAAATTTGCTCCTTGTGAGAATGGTAATTTATATATTCGGGATAACCGAGTAGAAATCCTTTGAAATTATGGGAGAAGGTAGTTGTTTAATGAAAGATTGGATGGAGTGTACAGAAAAAGGGTGCACTCAAACTTTAGAAAAGGTATTTAATAAACTTAAATTTCCGCCCAGCCCTTTTATGAAATATGTGATATTTCTCACTACTATTAAGTAACAATAAAGTCGTACTGTTTATAAAAGAAGTGACGTTTTTGTATCCCTTTGGATTTACTTATCTATGGGATAAGTAAAGAAGTAGACATATAAACTGAATATAAAAACGTTTTAATTCTTTGAAAACATTCTATAATTTAGTATTGTTATATATGGAATAATTTATTTGTACGAAAAGAGGAATAAGATGTTTATACAAAATTATAAGGGTTTGATGCTAGGGGTAGTTGGTGCTGTATTAGGAGTAATATCCTTTGTTTATTTTAAAGATTTAGATTATATATAAGACGGGCCTTAAGTTATTATCTGTAACATTAATCATTATAGGTCGGGTTATTGCCTGTGATTCGACCCGTTTCAATAAAAAAAGAGAATAATAACGTATAAGATTATTATTATATAAATTTAGCTTGTTGAGCATGAGGAATACTAATCTTACAAAATTGTAAGATTAGAAGTCACATAGTTAGATAGAAGTCATTAACTTATGAAAAAAACTCATCTATAATCCAGATATAAATCATTTACTAAAGGAGTATTCTAATGAAAAAAATTATAAGTTATACGGTTGTTATTGCTATTTTTATAGGAATAGGATTAGGAGTAAAACGTTATGTGCAAGGTCCAGGACAACCAGTCGATGGGATTCTAGTTAGTGGTACTGCAACTGACGTAGAAAAAGTTAAACAAGAGTTTAAAGATGACACTAAACAATCAATAGACTATAAGGTAAAGTACGTCACAACAACAAAAAGGATTCCATTATCAGAAGAAGATAAGAAACAAAATGATACAAATGAAGAATTTGAAATCAACACTACAGAATATGCAGTTATTAATAGTTCTACCGCGGTAAAATTATTTAATAAGGGACTTCTAAGAGCTAGAAAAGATCCAAATTTAGCATCTATTATTTCTGAGAGGGTGAAAGATAAAAATAAAGTATCTAGTGATCAGAATCTATTATTTTCTTATGCGGGTGATAATTCAACGGTTGATAATTTTGAAAATAACCAGTTGAATTTGAACGGTAAGATGGTATCTGCCCAGTATGTTAAACAGCAAATTTGGATTGGGTATGCCCCAATGAACCTTGTTATTCTAAAAGACCAAGACTATAATGCAATTTCTGAATCAGAGTCAATAATGAAATTAATTCAATTTAAAAAACGTGATTTTGATTATAAAAACAAACAAGAAGTAGATAAAGTTTTACAACAGATTGATAAGGTCTCATCGAATAATCAGTATAAAATAAACTTTGTAGAGGTACAAGACTAACTTAAAATGATAAGAAGGTGATATAAATGGAAATCGTAAGAATAGAAAATGTAGTCAAAAGTTATGGTGAAGGAAATAGTAGGGTAGATGCTTTGAAGGGCATAAATCTTTCTATACAGCAAGGGGAATTTGTATCAATCGTAGGAGCTTCTGGCTCAGGTAAAAGTACATTGTTACATATTTTGGGAGGGTTGGACCGTCCGAGTTCAGGACAAGTATTTATCGGAGAGAACAATATTTATAATTATTTAGATAATGAACTTTCGATATTTAGAAGAAGAAAAGTTGGTTTTATATTTCAGTTCTTTAATTTAATTCCTGTATTGAATGTGCAAGAGAATATAGCTTTGCCCACTTTACTAGATAATGAACCTGTAGATAATCCTTATATGGACGAAATTATTGAAATTCTGGGACTTCATGAAAGACGAAATCATTTACCATCTGAATTATCAGGAGGTCAGCAACAACGGGTTTCGATTGGGAGGGCACTTATAAATCGCCCACATTTAATCTTAGCTGATGAACCTACAGGAAATCTGGATACTCAAAATACAAAAGAAGTCATGGATTTATTAAGATTGACAGCAAAAAAATATAATCAAACTATTGTATTGATTACTCACGATTTAAAAATTGCATCAACTTCTGACCGTATTATTACAATTGAAGATGGCCAAATCATTTCCGATCAGTGGCTATCCACGAATAAGCCTAAGACGGGAGGAAACTAATCTTGATTGGTAATTATAAACAATTAAGCAGGAGATACTTAAAGGGAAATAAGAAACGAACAATTTTAACTTTGATAGGAATCGTACTCTCTGTATCGTTAATTTCTACAATCGGCCTATTTATGAACGGTACTCAGATTTCTCAAATCGAGAATACGAAAAAGAGGCAAGGGTATTCTTTTCATGCCGTTGTATTAAATTACGATGAATCGATATTGAAAAAAATTAAATATAACCCGCAAATTGAATCATTTGGTTTAATGTCACAGGGAGAAACAGTCCAAGTTGGAGAGGCTGCTGTACAAATGAATTTTGCTGATGATAACGCCTTGGAATTTTTAAAATACAGTATTATTAAGGGCAGATTGCCATCTAATGATCAAGAAGTTGCTGTTGATCCCTGGGTATTACCTTATATAAAAGAAAATATTCAAATAGGTGATTCATTCGAATTAAATGAAAAAAAATACAAATTGGTTGGTTTTCTAAGTGATAGTACATATACACAGGAAAATAAGGTGGGACGGTTACTAACCTATAAGAGTAAGTTTAGCGCTGGTGAAGGAAAAATATTAGTTGGAATTAGCTCAAAAGCAAACTTTAATGAGGTTTTAGAGGGACTCAAGACCATTTCCGGAGAAAATAATATTAATATAAGTAATGAATTAATTCAATTAGAGAAACCAGGTTACAATAATTCGATTATGGCTACGCTAATTATTACAATCAGCATTGTTGTGATAGCGACAATTGTTGTGATTTACAACGCTTTTCAAATCAGTGTCGTAGAACGAACGAGGCAGTTTGGCTTGTTGAGAAGCATTGGTGCAACACGAAAACAAATTAGACAAATCGTGCTGAGAGAAGCTACTTTTCTAGCTGTTATCGCTATACCTATTGGAATTATATGCAGCCTAATAGCGCTTACCTCTCTTCAGTTCACTTTTTCACTTTTAATGGAAAATAGTAAAGCGGTCTCGATATTCCATGTTGATTGGAATATTTTACTAATAAGTTCGATTATTACCTTGCTTTCTGTAATAGCGTCAAGCTTGTACCCAGCTTATTTTGCAGGGAAAATCTCCCCTTTGTTGGCAATTAGTAGCAGGTTGTCAATTAAAAAGGAACAAATCAAAAAACAAAAGAATTCCATGGTGAAAAAACCTTTATCTATTCCTTTGAGCATGGCTATGAAAAATGTTAAGCGAAATAAAAATCGCTATACCATTACAATCTTATCAATTATTATAAGTAGTGTGTTATTTATTACTTTCTCGTATTTAATGAGTGTTGCATTTGCATCTAAATCTTTTGATAAGTTATCTGTTAAATCGGATATTACAATTAAGATAGTGGATAATAATCCAGATCATTTAGCTGAAAGTGAACAAGTTTTGCATCAATTGAAATCACTTGAAAATATATCTAAAGTATACGAAAAAAAGGAGAATAGCTTTGAAACTAAATTAAAGGATGTAACTCAATCTTCCGCGACAGTAAAGGAAATAGAAAACACGATTGGAAAAAGCTATTCCATTACAATCGTAAATAATTATCAAGAAAATAAAACAAAAAAAGAAGAAAAACTTACTTTACAAGTGCTTGCATATGGTTTCATCACAGTCATTTCTTTAATTAGTAGCGTTAATATCCTCAATACTATAACTATAAGTATCATGACTAGACGAAAAGAATTGGCCGCTTTGAAATCCATTGGTATGTCACAAAAGGATTTGAAAAAAATGATTACCTATGAAGCTTTGATTTACGGTTTTTCTGGAAGTTTACAAGGAATCTTTTTTGGCTGTATATTGTCTTATATTATATATTTAGCTATATCTGATATGTTGAAAATGACATGGACGATTCCCTATGAGGCTTGTATCATTACGTTTGTTTCAGCTTTAATAATTAGTTATTTATCAGTCTTAAATCCATTGAAAAAAATTCAACAAGATAATATTATTGATAATATCAGAGAACAATAATATTATAAGCCTGGCTAGATTATAGCCAGGCTATTGTAATTGGAGTATAAGCTAGGGGAAAAAAGGAGAGGGCATACTTGAATAAAAAAATATTACTAGTTGAAGATGATGAAGCTCTTGGCATAGCCATCGAATTTTCATTGAGAAATGAAGGTTATGAGGTGATTAGAGCGTCCAGTGTAAAAGAAGCTAAACACCAGTTTGTTCACAATACATTTGATTTGTCCATCCTTGATATCGGCCTACCAGATGGTAATGGTTATGACTTATGTTTGTATTTTAAAAAGAAAAACGAGAATTCGATTATTATTTTCTTAACTGCACTAGACGAAGAAGCAAATGTGGTAATGGGGCTGGATATAGGCGGTGATGATTATATAACCAAACCTTTTCGGGTTAGGGAACTCATGGCCAGAGTGAAAGTACAATTGCGTAAACAAGCGTCGCTAGAAACGCCATCTCAAATTTTAAGATCTGAGAATATAAGAATCGATACGAACCTAGTCAAGGTTTATAAAAATTGTGAAAGTATTACATTGACGAATTTAGAATACAAGCTGCTATTGAATTTCATGAAGAATTCTCACAAAGCATTAAAAAGAGATGAACTCCTACAACAAATAACAGAAGGAGAAAATGTTTTTTTTGATGAAAACACGTTATCTGTATACATAAAGCGTTTAAGAGCTAAAGTTGAAGACAATCCTCAAAAACCACAGTTTATCGTTACCGAAAGAGGATATGGTTATCGTTGGAGCAAGGACGTGATTGGGTGAGCAAGATAATGAAAAATACCGAGTTAAAAAGCTATATGACGATACTAGCCGTCCTTTTATCTATATTTGTGATTTACCAATTTATTATTCAACAATTATTTTATGATCATTTGAAAAGAGACTCTATTGCAACATGGGGGGAAATTACAGCTAGGTTGGTAGAGCAGAATCCAGAAAATGAAGCGGAAATTATGAAAGTCTTATCAAGTCATTCGTCTCACTCAAGTAAATATCAGGAAAAAGGGACAGAGATCCTAAAGCAATATGGATTATATGAAGACTTGGATTCAAAATTTTTTCCTCACTTAAATAATCTAATTATTAATCACAATCAATTTATGATGTGGGGATTAATTGCTTTTGGATTTTTACTTTTTGTTGCAAACTACATGCAACAAAAAATTATTTTCAATAAGATTAGCCAGCTTACTAGAGCTGCAAAAAAGATAATCGAGGGAGATTACTCGGTTGTCATCAATGAAAATAAAGAGGGGGATTTCGCGAAACTGGCGATTTCATTTCGTTCAATGAGGGATATCATTAGAAAAAATATGCATGATTTGCTTGAAGAGAAACGGTTTTTAGGAGAAATGTTGCAGGATATATCTCATCAGTTAAAAACGCCGCTTTCAACTATTTCTATCTATAATGAAATGTTGTTAAATGAGAAACTATCCCGAGAGCAACAAGCTCAATTACTACAAAATAATGATATTCAGATTTCTAGAATGAATGTCTTAATTCAGAATTTGTTAAAAGTAGCAAAAATTGATGCAAAAGCGATTTCGTTTGATAAAGAGCCAGGGAATTTAGTAGATACGACTGAGGAAGTACTAAATCGCTTGCAAAGCATGATAAGTGATAAAAATATTTTGATTGATTGGAATGCACCAAGAGAAATAGTCGTTATTCACGACAAATTATGGATGCAGGAAGCTTTGTTAAACCTGTTGAAGAATGCAATCGAACATTCTAAACCCGGTGGTAAAATAATGATTCAGGCCAAAAATTCTCCAATCTATACAGAACTAGTAATCCAAGACTTTGGAGAGGGAATTTCAGCTGAAGAATTACCTCATATTTTTGAACGATTCTATAAATCAAGTAGTTCTAAAAAGCACGGATCGACCGGAATTGGATTGGCACTTGTCAAAGCTATTATAGAGGCACATCACGCCTTAATTACAGTTGAAAGTGAAAAAAATGCTTATACAAAATTTACAATTATTTTTATGAAATTTTAATAACAGTTTGGTATATATTTTAATCTTTTTAATATAAAGGGGTTTTTTTATGTTTAATAGATTGAAGTGTTTTCTTTTATCTGAGAAAGAAATAGTTGATACTGTGAAAAAATACAAGGAGGAAAAAATACACGTTTCCATAATAAAAGATTTTTTAGGGGATTTAATCTTAATAAGAACTTTTACATTTTTAATGTTTGTTCCAGTATCAACTTTTATTTTTTCAGTTATAATTTATGGAGCTGTTTTCTTTTTATCAGGCATTAAGATTACTGTTTGGGGCATCACTATAATGTTATTAGTTCCAATAACATTACTTTTCTATATGAATATAACTAATACATCAATTATTATTACTGATTTAGTGAGAAAATTTTTATTAACCATAAAATATCTAAATCCATTTTACTCAATCATAAATAAACCTTGGCTCTTTATTTTTGAATTATTAATTGGTTTTTTATATGTATTTCTGCTATCTTTATTTTCTATTTGGATAGTATTACATTCATTAGAAATAGATTTTTCTGAATTTAGTTCGGAGGATAATCGAAGTTTTCAATTTTCAATTATTATTTTACATACAGCAATTTATTTGTTTATAAGAGTTCATGGCCAGTATTGTAAGACAACTAAGCAAAAAATTAAAAAGCTGAAAATGAAGTTTTATTTATGGTTTTGTTCTATGATTGCAAGTATTGTATATATATTTGAATCACTCTTTAATTATATGAATGGAATCCAAGCAATTTATTTTATTTTTGTTTTAATGATTGCTTTAGAAAGAACAGTGACACATTATAAGAAATTTATAGATTTTTTAGAATGTGAAAATTTGTATGAAAAATATTTTTAGAGAGAAAAGTCTTTTGAAATATAAAAAGTTATACCTACTAAATACTGGACGAGTAAAAAAACGCTATTCTTTTTCTAGAATCATAGGAAAAGATAGCGTTTTTGTTTAATATACTCAAAAACAAAAATCTTTTGGTAAAGTACCATTTTTAATAACTGTTCTTAACCCATGTTTTATAATCCAAGGATTAATAGGATGCTGTTTATCACGTAATTGCTGTAACCACTGAAAAACGAGTTCTTTATCTTTTTTCGTAATATCGTTAATATGATTGGCTACAGATTTTTGAACATATTTAGAAGGGTCATTCATTAATGGTTCAAGAAGTTGTAAATTGTACTTAAAATCACCTTTTAGAGCTCCTATTTTTTTAGCCCAAGGAAGCCTTGGTCTTGTACCTTCAGAAACTAATCTTCTAATGTGGCTGTTTTCGTCATGAATCCACTGTTGCAATATGTCTAGTGTATCTTCATGATATGTTTCAAGAAAAGGCCGAATGGCATATTCAGCAGTATTCCTTTTCGTTATTTCATACATTGCATTGAACGAGATTTTAAAATCGTTAAGCCCATATTTTTCAACGTATTTTGCAAGAGGCATATACATATATCCATTTGTAAATGTGCCTACTTCTGTTGTATTTTCTGGTCCTAATGTCTTCAGTAATATATGTATTGCGGCATTAAAATCTTTTTGTAAAGCATTGTGTAATTCATCTGCAATTACTTCAATACGCTGTTTTAACTCTAAATTTTCAACTTTACAAGCTACAGAATCTACAAAGATGTTTTTAGAGAAATAAGGATCGTGTTTACAAATAGAATCAGCTATTTTTTCTGCTAATTCTTCATTAAATAAAAATTTTAACGGAACATATTTACCCATTTTTTCACCTCGGTGGTCAAATGAAAACAATTTTTATTTTTTAATCGACAATCCATAAACCAAAGTCTCACTCGGAGTCGTAATACTAAAACCTGTCGTCTTATAATCAAGTTTCACCGTATCACCAGTGTAGTCTTTCGTGAATGAATCCATTTGTACGATAAGCTCTGCATCTTCATATACAACATCATCTGCGTTATATGTATCCCAAATTAAATCGACATCAACGAAAATACTACAAGAGTTCGTCATTGTTCCTCTAATGCGAACGATCTTTTTATCTTCAAGTTCTAATCTATGTATAGCTGCTTTTGCTTCATCAGTAATGCGAATGTTCATTGTATCCCAACCTTTATTTATATTTCCTTTATTATTGCAAAAACAGGAGCAATAGGGAAGTAAAGAGGTTTGCAACAAAAAACGAGCAAACAAATTTGTTTGCTCGTTTCACTTTATTTTAGTTCACATTTATCAAGTGGAATCAATTTTGTTTTTTTCGTAAATTTATAACCTAACCATAGTACTAAGAAGAGTGGTAAACCGATGTAAGAAACGAGTACACCGTTCCAGTCGATTGACTCACCCATAAATGCCCCGTAGTTTTGTCCTAAAATTACGATGATACAAAGTGTAAATGCAAAGATTGGACCGAAGGGGAACCATTTTGCTCTATATGGTAAGTCATTTAAATCTTTTCCTTGTGCGATATACGCTTTACGGAAACGGTAATGACTAATTGCAATGCCGACCCAAGCGATAAAGCCAGACATTCCTGATGCATTTAATAACCAAATGTATACAACACCGTCACCGAATAAAGAAGCAATGAAAGCAATACTACCGACAATCGATGTTACGATTAATGCGTTAACAGGTACACCGCGGCTATCTAATTTACCAAGAAACTTTGGTGCCTTCCCTTGGCGAGCTAAATCCCAAAGCATACGAGTTGATGCATACATACCAGAGTTACCAGCAGATAGTACTGCCGTTAAAATAACAGCGTTCATAACAGAAGCAGCAAAGGCAACGCCCGCTTTTTCGAAAATAAGTGTAAATGGACTTACTGTTACATCACTTGCAGCAAGACTTTCAGTTGTATAAGGAATTAATAAACCGATAACGAGAATCGCAAGGATATAGAATAAAAGAATACGCCAAAAGATTGAACGAATTGCTTTTGGGATATTACGTTCTGGATCAGATGTTTCACCAGCAGCTACTCCTAATAGTTCAGTACCTTGGAATGAGAAACCAGCTGCCATAAACACACCGATAATTGCCATGATACCGCCGTTAAATGGTGCATCTGCAACAGTGAAGTTTTTGAAGCCAACCGTTTCGCCGCCCATAATTCCAAAAATCATCATGAAACCAACAATTAAAAAGATAATAATCGTAACTACTTTAATAAGTGCGAACCAATATTCAGATTCACCAAACCCTTTAACAGATAAGTAGTTTAAAAGGAAAATAATAGCTAAACATAATCCGCTCCAAATAAGAGAAGGGGTATCTGGGAACCAAAATTTCATAATTAATGTTACAGCAGCTAGTTCAGCAGCAATCGTAATTGCCCAGTTATACCAATAGTTCCATCCAAGTGCAAAGCCAAGTGATGGATCAACAAATTTTGTTGCGTACGTACTAAAAGATCCAGTAACAGGCATGTAAGCTGCGAGTTCAGCTAAGCTTGTCATTAAAAAGTAAACCATAATTCCAATTGCGGCGTATGCAATTAATGCACCACCAGGTCCAGCTGAATGGATGACACCACCGCTGGCAAGAAATAGTCCGGTACCAATTGTACCGCCGAGAGAAATCATCGTAAGGTGACGAGATTTTAATCCGCGTTTTAATTCACCTTGTCCTTGTGTAGTTTGCGTTTTAGAGGTAGATTGATTTGTTGCGCTATTCATGTTCAACACTCCTTTTCTTGTAGGTTAGGAAGGAGCGGGGGAGAAAAATACAAAAAACCGCCAAAGGAATTTGGCGGAACGTTTCACAAATAACCACCCCATCATACCCTTCCGTTAAGATAGCACCCCACGTTTACACGGTAATTTTGTAAACGTGACAGTTCTGTTCCTTTCGGAGACAGCCCCAGCTCATATTTCCAGAGAAGAAATATAAACTTCGGCAACTTTTCCTTTCAAACGGAGTCGGTGACATTCTCTGTGTCTCGTCCGTCGTACTCTTAAAAGTCGCAACCTCTACCTCATCGGATTGATGAGGATTTGATATATTGCTAAGATTTTTAATATATGGCAATTGTAATGACTTTCTGAATATATTGCAAGATATTTTGTTAGGAAAAGTCAAAAAATATCGGTTATTGTATAGGAAACGCTTGCAAAACTCCACCCGAACCTACTATTATGTAGCAATAAGCAAAGAAAAAATTGTTATACAAATGTTTCGCAAAAAATATTGAAAAACCCTCTAAATTAAAAGAAAATTCAGAAAAATATAATTCGACATTCATAATAAAGTCATATTATTTGTTATAATTAGAGTAACGTTTAAGCAAAAAGGGGAAATCAAAATGAAATTAGAAACAGAAAGGCTCTATATAGTGCCGTGTACAGAAGAGAGGATTCAAGTCGCTAACGAGCAAGGATACAATAGCGGCCCGCATATTGTAGGGCATGTAAAGAATGTAAAACAAGATGCAACTTTATTACCATGGGGGGCGTGGTATGTTCTTCGAAAAGAAGATGATAGCGTTTTAGGTGATATTGGGTTTAAAGGGAAACCAAACGAGGATCAAACAGTAGAAATTGGCTATGGATTCATTGAGAAATATTGGAATCAGGGCTATGCAACAGAAGCTGTAAAAGAACTAATCGATTGGGCTTTCAAAACAGGTGAGGTAGAAACAATAATTGCAGAGACACTTCTAGATAATTATAGTTCGATGCGTGTTTTAGAAAAGTTACATATGAAGAGAGTAAATGCTACAGAAATGATGATTAATTGGAAAATAGAAAAATAAAAAATACCGCTCTAAATTGAGCGGTATTTTTTATAGTTATGGTAGCATTTGCTTCTGATCATTCGGATACTCAGCCGTTGACGTATTAGGACGATTGGAATGATTACGAACAGCAATGAAAATAGAAATAATAACGACAAGACCAACTGCAACGTAAGAAAGTGAAATAATAGTTGGATCCACTTTAAAGGTAGTAAGCAGTGTACGAATGTTTGTAAAGATAATAAGACCACCAACTAATACGCCAAGTAAATGAGAAGGAACGATGCGAACTAGCCATGCCGCGATTGGTGCCGCTACGATACCACCGAGCATGAGAGAAAATACCCAAACCCAGCTTACTTGTTCCCAGCCAAGTGAGATGAAGAAGCCGATTGTTGCAGCGAGTGAAACAGGAAATTCACTCGTATCTACAGATCCAATAACTTTTCTAGCTTCATTTCCTCTTGCTAGAAGAACAGGTGTCGTAATCGGCCCCCAACCACCGCCACCAGTTGAATCAACGAATCCAGCGAATAAACCAAGCGGCACAAGTTGTTTTGCAGACATACGCTTATTTGAAGTGACAATTTGTTTTTGAATGATGAATCGTAATAAAATATAAACCCCTAAAGTAAATAAAAATACGGAAATGTACGGTTTGATTACATCTCCAGGCAAATTACTTAAAAAACATGCCCCAACAAATGCGCCGATTGCCCCAGGTAATGTAAGCCTGGAAACTGTATATTTATCAACGTTTCCAAATTTGATATGAGATGCGCCAGAAGCTGCAGTTGTAACGACTTCAGCTAAATGAACCGATGCGGAAGCTACAGCCGGTGCAATACCAAACATTAATAATAGTGAAGTAGACGTTACCCCATACGCCATTCCGAGTGCTCCATCGATCAGTTGAGCGAAAAATCCAATAATAGCAAAGACAATTAATTTCTGCATAAATAATCCCCCTGTAATAATAAATGAAAAAGACACTTTTCCCGTATGAGAAAAGTGCCTTTGGTTTTTCCAATCAGCAATAATTAAATTTGTTTCATTATAATACATATTAATCGTATAAATCAACTAGGTTTTAAAGTTTTTGAATTGAATGAAATAAAAATAAAATATACAATAAAAGGATGGAGAGAAAGGGGAGAAAGACATGTTACGATTTGATCATCTTGTTCACGCAGTTCATGGTACACCGGAGGAAGCGGCAAAACAAATGCAGGAACTTGGATTTCATACTGTATTAGGCGGAGAGCATACGAATTGGGGTACTTGGAATAGTTTAAGTTATTTTGATTTATCATATATAGAATTTTTAGCAGTTCAACATGAAGAAAAAGAGAAAGAAGCAGAAAATCCATTAGTACAAGAAACAGTGGTGAAACTACAAAATGGAGAAGGAATGCTACAAATCGCGATCCGAACAGATGCAATTGAGGAGCTAGCAGTTAACTTTAATAAGTACGGCTTACATACGATAGGGCCATTTGAAGGGAAACGCATGAGAAAAGATGGCCGGCTTTTAGAATGGAAAATGTTATTTGTTAGGCAAGAAGAGAACGGACCGAAATTACCTTTCTTTATACAGTGGAATGAAACGGACGAAGAAAGAAGAAACGATTTACGTAACAGTAGGACGATCACTGAACATAAAAACAAAGTGCAACAAATTGAAACGATTTATTACGCAGTAAAAAACGTTCGAGAAACAGTACGGAAATGGAAAAAAGTAATGGGACTATCTACAAGTTCAGTTGTGAAAAATGAAAAATGGAATGCTGAGAGTCAAAGTGTAGTGTTTGGAAATATTCATGTGCAGTTTTGTGAACCGATTGGAGAAGGGCTAGTACTAGAACATTTGAATAAGAATGGCGAATATCCATTTGCAGTAGAGTTTAAAGGTGGAAATAAACGAGAGCATGAAGTGCTAGGTAGTTTGTACATATATTAATAGAGGTGAACGTTGTGGAAGAAATGCTTAGGGAGATAGAGAGAATACTAGAATGGCCTCGTATTGTAAAGTGTACAGCTATTTCAAAAGGTTTCTCACATGAAGAGAAACATAAAATAGAATTAGAAAACAAAGTAACATATTTTGTAAAAGTATGTGATACAGTTCATTTTGAACGTAAACAAGAAGAATATACGTATATGAAACGATTAGAGTCATTACATATTCCAACGCCTAAGTTAATTCATTTCATAAAACTTGAGGAATTAAATAAATGTGTTCAAGTATTTGAATGGACCCGAGGTATAAATGGTGAAGAAGGTTTAACGAAGTTATCGGTGGAAGAACAGTATAAGGCAGGAAGAAAAGCAGGGGAAGTATTAAAGAGGATTCACTCAATTGAAAGAGAAAGTGCAAGTAATAAATGGGAAACATCTAGATGGAATAAATACGAAAGATACATAGAGGCACTAACAGATTACGAGGTGAATTTTCTGGATTTGAATCCAATATTAACCTTTGTAGAAAATCATAAAGATTTATTGAAAAATCGTCCAATAAGATTTTTACATGATGACTTCCATCCAGCAAATAGTATGATTCATAATAAGGAGTTTATCGTTATTGATTTTTGTGGATATGATTTTGGCGATCCAATACACGATTTTTATAATGTAGCGATTTTTACTACAAGAATAAGTAAACCATTTGCGGTTGGACAAGTTCACGGTTATTGCGGAGGCGAACCATCGCTTCATTTTTGGAAACTCTATACATTGTACGCCGCGATGACATTCCCAGCGGATATCGTTTGGACGAATCGAAGTACGCCGCATTTAGTAGATGATATGAAGGAAAGATTAAATGGAATATTAGAAGAGCATAATCATTTTTCATCTTATATTCCAAAATGGTATCAATCAAGCGAATGTAATAAATAAAGGAGTAATTTATATGGATAAAATAGCAGTAATTTCAGATATTCACGGTAATATTCAAGCATTAGAATCCGTGTTGAATGATATTAAATTAAGAGGAATCGAGCGCATTATTTGTCTTGGAGATTTAGTAGGAAAAGGACCTCATTCCAGTGAAGCAATTGAAATCATTCGTAAAGAATGTGAAGTAGTCGTAATGGGAAACTGGGATGATTTTATTACAAAGCCGACTGAATTTGAAGCATTAAAATGGCATCAAAAACAATTATCGGAAGAACAAAACGACTATTTAAGAAGCTTACCATTTTCAATCGAGTTTTATATGAGTGGAAAACTCATTCGTATGTTCCACGCCTCACCGAGAAGTTTATATGAAAGAATTCAACCACACGCTTCAAGAGAAGAGCGTATTAGTATGTTCGAAAATAGTGATCTGACAGAAAATATAGAAGGAGAAAGAAAACCAGATGTCGTTTGTTACGGTGACGTTCACCAAGCGTTCGTTCAAAATTTCAGAGGGAAAACGTTATGTAATGCCGGCAGCGTAGGAAACCCACTTGAAATAACGCAAGCTTCCTATTTAATATTTGAAGGAACTTACAATGAAAAAGAAGCAGCGAGCTTTTCTATTCAACTTGTACGAGTACCGTATGATATTGAATTAGCTATCAGACTAGCAGAAGAACTCGAAATGCCAGAAATTGAAGAATACAAACAAGAATTACGGACTGCTTTATATCGAGGGTTTAAGGGGAAGTAAGCTAATAATATATCAACGATTTTTCAAATATATCTATCATAACTTAAAATATATCAACGATTCGACAAAGGATATCGATTTACCGACAAATAGTGACATGGATTGTTACTTATAATTACATTATGTAAACTAATTATAAAGGGAGATATCATGAACCGAAAACAACGAATCAAAGAAATTGCAGATCATATTGTAAAGCTAAACTTAACCTATCCAACAAGAGTTGGAGTAAGTGGTATTACAGCATCAGGAAAAACAACATTTGCAAACGAACTAGCGGAAGAAATAAAAAAACGAGGATTACCAGTAACACGCGCCAGCATTGATGATTTTCATAATCCAAGAGTGATTCGCTATGCAAAAGGAAAAGAATCTGCAAGAGGGTATTATGAAGATGCACACGATTATACAGCTTTCAAAGAAAGATTATTAATGCCTTTAGGACCTAACGGGAATTTACAATATGAAATGATTTCTCATAACTTAATAACGGATATGTCTGTACATAATGAGCCGCTATTGGCCACGCAAAATATGATATTAATAGTAGATGGAACGTTTCTATTGAAAAAAGACGTTGCGTATTTATTTGATTACAAAATCTTTGTAGATACAAATTTTGAGATTGCGAGAAAACGTGGTGCTAAGCGGGAAACTGAAGCTTTTGGAAGTTATGAAGAAGCAGAGAAGATGTTTTTGAACAGATATCATGCGGCCTGTAAGTTGTATATAGATGAGCATAATCCGAAAGAAATTGCAGATGTTTTATTTGAAAATAGTAAATTTGATGATCCAGTAGTTCTATTTAAAAGACATTAATACAGTTTATATAGGGGGAATGAACATTTGTTTAGATGGTTTCAAAAAAATAATAAAGTGAATGAAGAGAAGGATGGACAATATTTAGAAATCAAAAATGAACAGATAAATGAACAGTTAAAACAAAAAATAATGGAACTAGAGAGTATAAGTGAAGACATTTGCAGTAAGTATCAAAAAATATATGAAGAACGTTTTGCGCAAAATGGTAAATTAAATTTGAAGCTGTCAATTAAAAGAGATATAGACGGTGATGAATTAGAAGAACTAACATCTAAGAATTGTTTAGAGTATGAATATAGATCAGAAATTAATTTTGAATATGATGCTTCAAAATCATGGGAAGTCTGTACTATTTCGCTTTGGTATTATTACCAAGGATATCGAAAAAGTAGTAGCATAGGAACACTTTATAGCGGAACGATTAATGAATTAGAAGAAGAAGTTAAAGCAACATTGGAAGAACTGTTACATAGTGAAGATAATTAATGATTCCATTTTATATTGCGTTAAGAATGGGTTTAATTTTATGATACTAATAGGGAATAATTTAGGAAGAGAAATTTAAAGGGGATAAAAAAATGACAGAAGTACTAGAACTAAAAGAAGAACTACTACAAATTAAAAATAATAATTATGCTGTACCAGAAGACGTAGATGCATATCCATATGCGCAGTGGATGCTAGATTATATCGGATCACCAGATGCTGAATTACGTGATGATTTAATTTATAGTACGCTTCATACATGGATTACAAATGATGTGTTTAGACAAAAAGAATTACGAGGGTTAATGCTACAAGCAATTAGTCCTGATTATTTATTTTATAAAATTGGTGAAAAGGGAACAGACTCTGTATTTAAACGTGCATTCTCCGTATTAATTCCACCACTTATTTTATCTGTTCATGAAAGAGAACCGTTGTTATCGGAAGAACAATTGTACAGTGTGGCAGAACAAGTGTTGGAATATGTATATTTAGAAGAAGATGTAAGGGGCTACGTAGAAGGAAAAGGCTGGGCACACTCTACTGCACATGCAGCAGATGCGCTCGATGCGTTAGCACGTACAATTCAAAATCGTGAGTTTTCATATGCGATTCTTGCGGCTGTTCGTCAGAAGGTTCGATTGAGTGATTACGTATATGTACACTTTGAGGATGAGAGATTAGTAAAGCCAATTATGTCGTTACATAACCAAAAGCTTTTAACTGAAGAAGAGTGGAGCAATTGGCTACATAGTATAGCAACTGTTGAGGACATCCGACATCCGCAGCATGCTATTTTAGTACAAAATATTAGATCGTTCTTAAGAAGTTTATATTTCAGAGTTTTAGAGACAGAGGGTAGTACAGCCTTTACAGATGATATATTGGAGACTTTGAGGGGGTTGCGTAGGTATTAAAATAATCCATAATTAGAAACAAAGAATACATGTTCATTTTGAAAAATTTATTAGAAATTTATTTTTACATTGTACCCTTTTAGTGTAGGCTGAAAGGGGTGTCAAATGAAAAAATTATTAAAGTCAGTGAAAATAATATTTTTAATATGTATTAGTATGATTTTCTTTGGAACAGGAGCTGTATTTATATATCATAACTATCAATTAAAAATGGAATCGGAATTAATGAACAATGAAGGCGAACTTGTTAATTTCGATAATAAAAAATTGAATGTTTATAATGAGGGGAGCGGGGAGGATACGTTTGTATTTATGGCCGGATCTGGAATTGCCGCTCCTGTTTATGAATTGAAAGGCTTATATAGTGAATTTTCGAAAGAAAACAAGATTTCTGTAATTGAGAGAGCTGGTTATGGATACAGTGATGTTTTTCAAGATGAGAGAGATATTGATACGATATTAGAACAAACAAGAGAAGCGCTTATTCGAAGTGGAAATAAACCACCATACATCTTAGTACCACACTCTCTATCGGGTATAGAGGCTATTTATTGGGCACAAAAATATCCGGGTGAAGTAAAAGGGATTATTGCATTAGATATTGGTTTACCTAAACAGTACGTAACTCATAAAATAGGCATGGTGGATTCATTAAAAATAAAAGGGATGAATATTTTAACGAAAATTGGTTTTCAGAGATTAGCTCCCTCTATTACTTATAATCCCCAGGTCATTAAGCAATCCTTTTTAAACGAACAAGAAAAAGAAATTTATAAAGCGCTTACATACAAAAGGGCTTTTAATGATGATATGAAGCAAGAACTTTTACAAAGCTATAATAACAGTAAAAAATCAAATTCCTTATCAATCCCAAAAGAAACACCTATTTTATTTATAGATGCAATTGCTAGGCAAAATAAAGATTCAAAGTATACAAAGCAAAAAAATAAAGATTATAAGGAGTTTGCTAGCGAGTTATTAAGAGCAGATGTGAAAATAATTGAAGGCACACATAGTATTTATTTATACGCTCCTGATGAAATATACAAATTTGCTATGGATTTTATTAATAATAAAGTAGTTAAGAACTAAGCTATTGCTATTATAGCGATGAAAGGTCTACATAATGAAAGTATATAACATATTAATTGTTGAAGACGATTTAATTATAGGGGATTTATTACAAAAAATTTTGCAGCGCGAGAAGTATAATGTGTATTGGGAGAAAGAGGGAAGGAAAGTTCTTGATGTAATTCATGAAATTGATTTAGTCATAATGGATGTTATGTTATCGGGAGAAGATGGTTATCAAATTACAAAGAAAATAAAAAATCTAGGATTAAATATTCCGATTATATTTCTATCAGCTCGGAGTGATATGGATAGTAAACTAAAAGGTTTGACTATTGGGGAAGAATACATGATAAAACCTTTTGACCCTAGAGAGCTGTTGTTAAGGATTCAGAAAATGTTAGATAATCAATATGGTACCTTCACGCAAATTAACCATTTATTTATAGATGCAGAATATAAAAGAGTTTTTATAAATGGTTTGCGTAATGAAGTTGCTTTTACAGCAATTGAACGTAAAATATTCTTCTATTTATATGAAAATAGAGATAGAATTTTATCGAAAGAGCACTTCTATGATTACCTATGGCAACTCGAAGATAGAAATCAAAATATCATGAACGTACATATAAAGAAAATCAGAACCAAAATTGATGATAAAACAGGTGATATTATTCAGAACATATATGGAGAAGGGTATAGATTAAATACCTATATGAAGAAATGAACTTAAAGAAAAAATATCAGTTACTATTATTCTCCGCTATTATTAGCGTACCACTGTTATTGTTGTTGATTAGTATCTTTGTATCAGTTATTTATAATGCTGTCTTTAAAACTAAAAATAAGAACATCCCTTTTCACGAATCCTATGCATATCCTACTATGTTAATCATATTTTTGTTATCATTATTAGTATTAGCTTTTGTATTTTCAAGGTCGATTAACACCGTATTAAATAAAATTAATATATTAAATCAAACAATTCGAGATTTGGCGAGTGATAAAAAAATCCCTAATATAATAGATGTTAAAAGCGATGATGAAATGGGAGAACTGATTAAATCAGTAAACTTGCTTATAGAAAGAACAACTTATCGAGAATTGGAACTACAACAACAGGAACAAATAAAAAAGGAACTATTAAATAAATTACGGCATGATATTAATACACCCTTAACAGCGGTCAGATTACAATTATATTATTTAGAAGGTGAGTACAAGGAACAAGCACCAGTACTTGAATCACTGTATGAGCAGATACAATATATAAGTGATTTAACTAACGAATTTAATATGCAATCTACCGAAACCTTAGAGAATACTTATATTGTGCATGATGAAGTGAATATACATAATTTAATAGAAAATATGATTAAAAAATGGAGCTATTTGTATAACATTCATAAAATTGAATTAGTATATAATCCACAAGATAAAGAGTTGATATGGAATAGTAATGAGTTATGGATTCAAAGGCTATTTGATAATATTTTTCAAAATATCCTTAAACATTCAAAAGCTAAAAAACTTAAAATCATTATAGATGAAGATATTGTTTATTTTAGAGATAATGGGATTGGGTTCGATATAAATAGTAAAGGAACAGGACTTGGTTTGAAAAATATTGAAGATATATCAAAGATGTTTGATATAAAATACACTTTACAATCAAATAGTGAGGGGACAATGTTTTCATTTGAAAATACTAAAGTTTAGAGAAAATTACATAAAACCAATACCTCCCAACCATACTAATAAAATGTGTTGGAGGTGAGTTTAATGGACAAAAAAGATTTTGAAAAAGTGTATAATGATTATTTACATCAAGGGGAAGAGCAAGCTCAATTTGAAATAGCTCAGGAAGTTACTTCAGGAGCAGAACAAATTGTTGCTGTTCGTAAAAATGATGAAGGTGATTTGATTGCTTTTAAAACAAGTAGCGGGAGAGAGTTAGATTATATGACTGCTCTTAATGAAGCGAAATCAGGGAAGTTAGCTCATGTGGACGTATTTCATAAGTATGGCAGAGATATTATACGTAGTGAACCGGATGGAATAAAAGAAAATAACTTAGATAATTTACCTTCATTTTAAACGGGTAAACCTCAAGAAGAGAATGTTCATTTGGATATTCTCTTCTTTGTTTTGCGAAGTTTTCCTAGCAAATAGACGATTCATTTTTAAAGTGCGATCATACTTTTAAAGAGCGCTCTAAATTTCTCTTTATCTTCTGCTGTAAATGGTTTCGGTCCTTTTGTACGCTTACCACTTTTTCGAACCATTGCACTTAAATATCGTGTTTGTAACAATTGTTCAATGTTATCATTCGTATACTTATAGCCTTTATGGTGTAGTACGATACAGCCTTTTGCTAAAGCGAGCGAAGCAAGACCGTAATCTTGTGTTACGATTAAATCTTCTTTTTTTGCTAACTGCATAATTCGGTAATCAGCAGCATCTGCTCCGGAATCAACATATATTGTTTCCACACCTTTCGGCTGCTCTGCATTAGAATAATGAGAAAAACTAGTAACGAGTGTAACAGGAATTTCCGCATTCGTAGCTTCAAAAATAATTACATCTTTTACAGGACAAGCATCTGCATCAACGTAAATTTTCATTTTTATCACTCCTATAAATAGGTTCGTGTTGATAATAATGGTAGATTTAGGTTTTGTCAAACGAGAAAGCTTTATTTAAAGTTATTTTCACAAACCAAAATAGCCTCCCGCAAACGAGAAATACCTTCCTCAATTTGATTAATATTCACTTTTCCATAAGATAAGCGTATATAACCATCTTTTGCGCCGAAAATACTACCTGGCATAAAAGCAATTTCTTGTTTTAAACTTTGCATAATAAGTTGTTTTTCGTTTATCGGTTCTTTTAATTTTCCCCATATGTATATTCCACCGGTCGGATTTGAAAAAGAGATTTTATCATGAAGTTGCTCGTTTAAGGCGCGAACGATAACGTCTCTTTTTTCTACTAGTTGTTTTCGTAACGGTACGATATGCGACTGAAATGGTACAGTTTCAAAAAATTGTTGCATAAGCCACTGCGGGAATATGCTCATACCTAATTCCATTTGGTGCCTTGCGTCGGATAATCTTTCTACTACAGACTGCGGGGCAACGAGCCAACCAACTCGTAAGCCTGGTGCAATCATTTTTGATAAAGAATGTACATAAATGACAGTTCCATTTTCATCAATTGATTTCAAAGTAGGGCAAGGTTGTTTCTTTTCTAGCGTAAGTAAACTAGACGGATCATCTTCCACAATCGCAATTCGTAAGTCTGCACAAAGTGATAATAGTTTTTTTCTACGGTTTGGATGAAGCATCGTTCCCGTAGGGTTTTGGAAATTTGGATTTAAAAAGATCATTTTAATACGGTGTTTTCTATATAACTCCTGTACATCGTCTGGATTAATGCCGTGTTCATCGACAGGTAATGGGAAAATACGAATACCTGCTGATTGGAATAACGGCAAGGAATAACAGTGTGAAGGACTTTCGAAAGCAACAGCATCACCTGGATTTAATAAACATTGCACGATAAGGTGAAGTGCTTGCTGTGCGCCAGATGTAATCATAATGGATTGTTCAGTCGCCTCAACTTTTAAATATTCCTTCATATATTTTACGACCGCTTGTCTTAGCGGGAGATAGCCTTGCGGATGATCGTAACTTAATGAATGCGTTAACGGTTGTTCACGTAAAATCGCTTGTAGTTGATCGTGGGGATAAAGATTACAACCGAGCTCTCCGTTTGCAAAATCAATAATGTTTTCATTTTGTTGTACTTCTGCCCGAATATGGCGAAGTAACGGTAAGTTTGGTAAAAACGTACCACCTTCTACGAAATTTCTCCAGTTGGGTGTTAATGTTGGAGAAACGCCCCACATATGTGTACTTACACGTGTACCTTTACCAGTGGTACTTTCTACAATTCCCATCGCACGAAGTTCATTATAAGCAGTCGTTACTGTACTTCGGTTTACATTTAATTGCGTAGCTAATTTCCGTTCTGAAGGTAGGAAGCTTCCTGGAGGAAGTTCTCCGTATGTAATGCGTTTTTCAATAAAGTCAACAACTTGCTGATAAATAGGGATTTTACTGTCACTATCTAGTTTCCATTCCATAAAAAACGCCTCCGTATCTCTTATATACATCAAGTATAGCAAATTGGCTGGGTAAAAAAACAGCCAATTGGACGGTGTTATATCCAGCCAATTTTACTATGCTAAATAGGGAAGGGGAGATTCGGATGAAACGATGGCAAATGGAATGGCTCCTAGTATCAGTTGCATTAGTATGGGGAGCAAATTATACAATAGGAAAGTATGGAGTGGCATTTATGTCATCCATTCAATTTAATAGTTTACGATTTTTAGTAGCATCACCGGTATTATTACTTATCACTTTTATGATGGAACGCTCATTACGTATTGAAAGAAAAGATTGGCTACGATTAGTAGCAGTCGGTATCGTTGGTACGACAATGTATCAAACGATGTTTATGCTATCTGTGAAATATACTTCAGCAACGAACGCCTCATTATTAATTGCAATGTCACCTATTTTTACAGGGATATTAGCAGTATTGCACAAACAAGAACGTTTTTCGATGAAAGTACAAATTGGTTCAATAGTGGCCTTTGTTGGTGCAGCATTCGTTTTATTAACAGGGCATACAGGAGGAGCTACTTACGAATATGCGTGGCTCGGAAACATAATTGGATTAGTCGCAGCGATTGCGTGGGGATGGTACCCAATATTAGCGCAACCTCTTATAACAAAATATTCCGCAATGAGAGTCACATCTTGGTCAACTTTAATTGGAATTGTACCTCTCGTTGTATATTGTTTATTCAACGTAAACACATTAACGTGGCCAGTAGACATGCCAAGCTGGGGGTCTCTAGCATATTCAATTGTCTTCGCGACAATCTTCGGACTTGCAATGTGGTATGTCGGTATTAGTAAAATAGGCTCAACGAAAGTAATGGTTTATATGTATCTTGTACCATTGTTCGCAGTTATCTTTGCGGCAGTAACTATTGGAGAGCAAATCAATATGATGCAACTGGTTGGCGGACTTATTATCTTTGTGGGTCTATATGTTGTAAAAAAAGGTGGAATCAAAAAGCCAGCTCTCAATTTGAAAAAGGTAAGCTAACAGTAAAAATGATCTCTTTCATATAGAAGGAGATCATTTTTTGTTTCGTAATAAAAGCGCTTGTTCAACAGCCCATTTTTGATGATCATGAAGTAAATATTCTATAGCATGTAATGGAGACATCCACCGCAAAACATGATCTTCCTCACAGTTTTCAGTTTGTGTCTGCACCATGTTCGCAATATAAAAAAATCCATCGTTTAAATAATATGTATCTTCTTTTTCCGCATAAAAATATCGCATTGCATTACCGATATATTGATTAATTTCAATTGCCCATCCTAATTCCTCTAGTAGTTCACGATGTAAGCATTCATCTTTTGTTTCGGTACCTTCCATACCGCCACCAGGTAAAAAATAACGGTCTCCTTTTTGGATAATAGCAATGTTTGAAGAAGTTGAGTTAAAAATAATTGCATAACAACTAGGTCGTAATACATATTGCTCAGTAGGCTTTTTATAACCAAAAATAAGTTTAGATATCATAAAATACGTCACCTCTCTATAAAATACACAAAAAGAATAATAAGGTAAAAATAGAATTGTATAAGTATAATCTTACGAGATTGGAGTGATAACAAAATGATAAATCGAAAGTGTTCGCGCTGTAAAGAAATTACAGGTACATTGCACGGTGGTAAAAAAATTAAGGAAGAATTTCTATGTGAGGACTGTTTACAAAAAGGAATTGCGAGCGGTGAAATCGAATTATCACAAATGGAGCAAGAACAAACTTCGTATCTTTCTATAAAAATATTAAAAATAATGAGTGTGATTTATTTAATAGCATCTATTTTAATGGCTTTTTCAACCGGTCCATTTATACATAATATAGGATTTGATGAAATGTCCATTTCAGGCCCAGAATTAGGTTTAATAAGTGTTGTTATGCTAGGTTCTTTATTCCAGTCTGTTCTTGTATTTTGCGGGATATGGGTATTAATCCTTTTAGTAGAAACAGTCATTAAAATTTATGAAAAAATGAAGTGAGTGAGAGGGAGAAACATATGCGAGTAAGAAACATCCAAGGGGAAGATTATGTAAAGATTCATTCTGTTTTAAATGATTGGTGGGGCGGGAGAGACATGGCTGCCATGTTGCCAAAATTGTTTTTCGTTCACTTTCAAGAAACGAGTTTTATCATTGAAGAAGATGGCGAAACGTTAGGTTTCTTATGCGGATTCTTTTCGCAAACGCATAAAGAGGAAGCGTACGTTCATTTTATCGGGGTAAATCCGAAGTATAGAAGAAGAGGAATTGCATCGACATTGTATTCGTATTTCTTTGATGTCGCACGTGCAAATAATTGTAAAGTTGTAAAAGCAATTACGTCACCAGTTAATAAAAAATCGATACAGTTTCATCAAGAAATCGGTTTTCGAATTGAGGCTGGGGATGATGAGATAGAGGGTGTATCGGTACATACAAATTATGATGGGAACGGCGGTAGTAGAGTTTTATTTTTGAAACATGTGTAAAAGTAGGCTAGCGAAAAGTTAGCCTTTTTGTTGTGAGGAGCTAGAAATATGGAGAGTAAACAAAGTAGAAATGAATACTTACGACGCATTTATAAAGTGCAAGATTATATAGAATCAAACATAAATGATTCACTTTCAATTGAAGAGTTAGCGGATGTAGCAGGATTTTCAAAGTTTCATTTTCATCGGATTTTTAAGGGGATAGTAAACGAGTCATTATCACGGTATGTAAACCGATTGAAGTTAGAAAGGGCAACACATCTACTTACATATCGGACAGATATGACGATTACAGATATTGCGTATCACTTCGGATTCACAGATTCAGCAGTTTTCTCCCGAACATTTAAAAATTATTACGGCGTAAGTCCATCTCAATATCGAAACGACAATAGCAAGAATTGCAAAGACGTAAGAAGAACTTCTCAATACAATGAATGTAAGAAGGTTCGAGGAAATGTTGAAATTGTAACAGCGGACGATATAAACGTCGCATACATAAGACATATCGGTACATATGGAGAGTTAACTATAGCTTTTCCAAAAATGATAGAAAAACTATTTCATTACGCAGCTAAGCAAAACTATCATGTATTTGATGATATTAAAGTATTAACCATTTACCACGATCATCATGAATTTACTGAGGACTATCATTTAAGAACAAGTTTATGTATAACAATTCCGGAGGCGTCCGCAATAGAAACGAACGACATAGGAATAATGGTAATACCTTCAGGCAAGTATGTAGTAGGACATTTTGAAATATTTCAAAATGAATATAAAGGAGCATGGGATTTCTTATACGGTGAATGGCTGCCAAATAGCGGATATAAACCGAGAGACTCGTATCCTTTTGAAGTATATAGAAATGATCCAAAGCAGCACCCGGAAAATAAACATATAGTTGATATATATGTACCTATCGAACCTTTTTAATTATAGGTTAAAGGGGAAGGAATAATGAAAACTGCTGAAAAGTTAGATCAAATTATACAAGAAGAATATAAAAATATGAATGGCATGTTAGTAGTGCAGAAAGGTAATGTTGTTTTTGAAAATTATTATAATGGTTACAGTCCAGATAATGCGTTTCATGTAGCGTCAGTTACAAAAACGATAATCTCTGCGTTAATTGGGATATGTATAGATAAGGGCTATATAAAAAGTGTTGATCAAAAAGTAATAGAATTTTTCCCGGAATATAAATGTAAGGAATCTGAAGTAACCGTACGCCATCTTCTAACAATGACAGCGCCATATCCTTTTGTAGACTGGCAGGAACCGTTAGAAGAACTATGTACACAAGAGGATTGGGTACAGTATACACTTCATAGAATGGGGAACGGTGGAGAGATTGGAGCTTTTAAATATTCATCTGCAGGAGCGCATGTACTATCAGCAATGATTACGAATGCAACAGGGAAAAGTGCACGTGAATTTGCGAATGAGTACTTATTTCAACCACTCGGCATGAGCGAAATTCCAAACTACAATATGAAAGCATTTGGATTCGATGACTTATTCGGAAAAGATGTGAAAGGATGGGTTCACGATCCAAATGGTATTTCGACGGGCGGCTGGGGAGTAACGTTAACGGTTAGGGATATGGCTAAGTTTGGACAGATGTATTTGAATGAAGGTATTCATAATGGAAAACAAGTTCTATCAAAATCATGGATAAAAGAATCAATAGCGATGAATTCAAATCAATATGGTTACTTATGGTGGTTACGAGAAGAAGAGGGTGTCTATTCGTATTGTGCAATGGGTGATGGTGGGAATATGATTTGTTGTATTCCGAAGCAGGATTTGGTTGTAGTAATTGCTTCTGAAGCTAAGCCGAATGCACGGGATAGATGGGAATTAATTAAAGGGTGCATACTTCCTTATTTAAAAGATTAATATGGTTATTTTTATAAAAATAAGAATGAAAGGTTTAGTTAAACTTGTTTTGTTCTCCATGATAGAAAAAAGTGTTGTGTTAACAAAGTTATGTAACTAAGATTATAAAACTTCAACACCTATACCATTATTAAATAATTGCAAGGTGTTGAAGTACTTTTTAATCTATTAAAGCTGCTTTCAACTAAAAGAAGAAACATCTTTTTTCTTAGCTGTTTAACTATTTTTTAACTTTGTGAAGTATGAGATACATCGTGCCCAGCACAATTGCTAGTAAGGTAAATTTAATTAATTCTATTAGGCTGGCATCCCACTTGTTTTGTACTATATCTGTTAAATAAAATACATTAAACATACCATGTGAAAATGCGGGTGATATTACAGAACCGCCATATTCTCTCGTGTACGTTAAAATTATAGATAATATAAATAATAAAGAGAGATAACTTAATATTCCTACAAACTGAAACTCATAATTTTTATAAAAGATTGCTATTGGTAAATGCCATGAAGACCAAATTGAAGCTATAATAATAGCTGTTTGTATGAATGTATATTTTTTTCGTAAATAGTAATGAAAATTCCCTCGCCATATAATCTCTTCTAATAATGCAGATAAAGATCCAACTGTAAGACCAACGAGCAAGAGAAATCCTACTTCATTCCAATGATGATATAAGAACTTTATATCATAAATATAAAAATAAAAATGGAGACATAGCCCTAGAAGTAGTGGAAATAATATGGAGAAAATTAGTGTTTTTATTTTTGGACGTGAAATTCCTAGTGTATGAACTATTTTTTGTTTCTTATATAATGTTTGATATGAAGTAACTGCTAAAAGCGGAACAACCATTGTAAACCCTAAATAATTACGACCATTTTCTATGTTCAGCAAGATGATATATACAAGTGATGTAAGAAAATAAATACATAATGTTGAATGATAAACTATGTGTTTATTAATATTTTTCACCTGCCTAAGTATGTATAAGTGGTTAATCGAATATCCGATATTTTAATTATATATGAAATGGAAATCGACAGAATGAATATTTCCATATTATTGTTTTTTAGATAGAAAAAGTGTCGAAATTGCATATATTGAACTTGTAGAAAAAATTTAATTATCCCCGTAACTTTTCACAACAAAAAATCGTTAAACAAAAGAATAGATTTTTTATCACGAATGGGGGAGAACCATGAAAATGTTAATACTAGGTGGTACACGATTTTTGGGAAGAGCTGTGGTAGAAGAGGCTTTGAAAAGAGGGCATGAAGTTACATTATTTAACCGCGGAACAAACAAAGAAGTTTTTCCTGAAGTGGAGCAGCTGATCGGTGACAGAAATGGCGATGTATCAAGTTTAGAAAATCGAAAATGGGATGTTGTTGTGGATACATGTGGGTTTTCTCCGCATCACATTAGAAATGTTGGAGAAGTACTTAAAGATAATATTGAACACTATATATTCATCTCAAGCCTTTCCGTATATAAAGATTGGATTCCGCATGACATAAAAGAAGACTATATATTACAACCTGAACCGACGGATGATCAAATAAAGGCTGTAGAGAATGGTGAAGTTTCACCTTATGAGTATTATGGTGCACTGAAAGTATTATGTGAAAAAGAAGCAGAGAAGTATTGGCCGGGGCGTGTATTACACGTAAGAGCAGGACTTCTTTCAGGAATGTTTGATTATACAGATCGACTTCCATACTGGATCGGGCGTGTAGCAAAGGGTGGGAAAGTATTAGTACCAGGAAGAAAAATTCGTCCCGTGCAATTAGTTGATATAAAAGATGTCGCGAGATGGGGGCTAAATATGGCAGAACATAATAAAGCAGGAACATTTAATATAACAGGTCCGAATGATGAATTGACGATGGAAGAGCTATTAAATACGTGTAAAAAGGTTACGAATAGCGATGCTGAATTTGTTTGGGTAGACGAATCATTTATGAGTGAACATAATGTGCAGCCTTGGACAGAAATGCCTTTGTGGATTCCAGAAACTTTTCCATTAGATGGTGAGACGAAGCCGTGGAGAGGCGGGTTTTCTATTTGTATCGAAAGTGCGGTTAATGAAGGGCTTACTTTTAGAAGAATAGAAGAGACAGTTACAGATGTGTATGAGTGGATGGAGAGTACGGAAGAATGGGAATTAAAAGCAGGTATTTCAGGGGGAAGAGAAAAGGTGTTATTGGATAAGTGGTATGAAATAAAGAGAGTTTAAATAAGAATCTTGTGAAAAAAGGACTCTGTTTATTGGTTAAACAGAGTCCTAATATGAATCTACCACTCAATCGGTTCTTCCCCGTACATCTCCCATAGCTTAGGAAACATCTTTTTTAAACCTTCTTCATCGTCTTCATCCCAATCTAACTCGATATCAACTTCCTCAAACTCTTCATTTGTTAAGACATGGTATAGTGTAAAGTATGTATCATCTTCATCCCCAGTCTTCTCCATGTAAACTTCTTGCCCGAAATATAGAGTAAGTTCTTCAATCTCTGGAACGTCATACTCACTTAAATTTTCTAATACAGGAATTAATCGTTCTGGATTTTCAATACAAGCTTCGTATGTCTCTTTTCCTTGATATAATAACCATCCACGGAAGTAATCGAAAGCATCATCTGAACAGCCACCCATAATAATATAGGCTGCTGCCCATAAACGGGAGGTATAGGATTCGTTCAAAAGACGATGCATATGCGTATCAAAAGCTACAATTTCATGTACTGTACGTTTAGCAAGGTGGGAAGTAAGCCATTCTATTTGTTCTTCTTGGTCTTCACCTTTCGTTTTTGCACGATTAAGCAGTTCCCAAAATTCTTCTTCTGTTATCGTTTTTTCTTTTATGTAATCTTCCCCAGGGAACGGGTCTGTATATCCTTTTTTACGTTTGGAAGCAACTAGTTTGTTAGCTTCTTTCATACATTCTTCTTCGGTTTCAAACTCTTTCGCTTTCACACTGCCAGCTGTGCCGATTTTTCCGTAAAACACAACGTAGTCTTTTTCTTTCACAACGATTTTCCAAAACTTATTGGATTTCTCGTTTTGTTGGATTAATAACGTTTCCATTCGTACCCCCATTATGTTTTTCTAGTATGCATTGTGATTGTAACATATGTATATACACTTGTAATGATAAAAAATAAGAGTTTGGAAAATTCGAAAATGATTGAATGAAGTGGATAAATTTAGTAACCTTATTTGTACAGTAATTACATAATCGTTTTGTAATAATTAGATATTAATTATATAAGGGGGTATTACGGATGGATCTTACGTTCAAAGTTGAGGAAACATGTTTTAATTACCGCGTTGGAGCAATTTGTAAACATGATAATAAAATACTTATTCTGCAAGGGGACAGTGAAGATTTTTGGTACGTACCGGGCGGTCGAGTGAAAATGCTAGAAAATAGTGAGGATGCATTAAAACGAGAGCTTGCGGAAGAACTAGCTGTTCCTATTAAAAGGAAAAGATTAATATGGTCAGTAGAAAATTTCTTTACGCTTTCTGAGCGGAAGTTTCATGAAATTAGTTTCTACTATGAAGTAGAGCTACATAAATTACCTGCGAATGGAGCGGATCAATATATTTTGGAAGAAGAGGGTAGAACATATTTGTTTAAGTGGGTGCCGGTAGAAGAGTTACATGCATATAATTTACAGCCTGCATTTATAAAAGAGAAAGTAAAGGATATAGCAGTTCATACAGAACATATCGTTTTACAAAAATAAACGTATTCGGAGGGGAAAAGGTTGAAGGGGACTAAAAAAGAGATACATATAAATGACAAAGTAATTTATTACACACATATCGAAAAAGGTTCTAGTAAGGTTTGCTTTATGTTTTCAGGTTCAGGATACAATTATGATAAGCCGTTATTTTATTATGCAACGATGCTTATGCTTGAACATAAAATTGATGTTGTACATATTCGTTATTCTTATGATGGACAATTAATGAATAAACCAATAGAAGAAGTAACGAAAGTAATGATGGATGATATTAATCCCGTAATAAATGAAGTGTTGAAAAATGAACAATACAGCAAATCGATGTTTTTAGGGAAATCACTCGGAACAATTCCAATTGCGAATGATTTAATGAAGAGAGAAGAGTTTTTACAGTCGAAAATGATATTAATGACACCGTTACTGACGTTTGATACGATTTTTGATTCTATCTTGCATAGTAATCATGAAGGGATTTTAGTAATTGGAGACAAAGACCACCAATACAATGCAGGTCAAATTGATCAGTTACCTAATACAAATTTTAAAATCGATGTTATCAAAAATGCAAATCATTCTGTAAATGTTGGGGAATATGAAACAGAGAATTCAATTGAAGCGATAGCAAAAATAATGAGAAAACTGAAAGAAACAATAGGCACAAGTAAAATTGAATTATAATTGTTCCAACAAAAAAAGAGGTGCTTCGTGCACCTCTTTTTTTTGAAATTAACGAAACTCTGTATGACGAAATGTTTCTTTTCCTTCTAATAGAGTCAGTAAAATTTTCGTTTTATGAATATCATGTTTTGGAATTTTAAATAAGTTTTGATCTAATACAACGAGGTCTGCTTTTTTGCCGACTTTAATAGATCCAGTTTCTTTCTCTAAAAAATTGGCGTAAGCCCCATTTATTGTATAACTCTTAATCATTTCTGCTAAACTTACTTTTTCTTTTGGATTTAAAGCGTTTTGTGAATTTGTATCTTGTAAACTTGTACGAGTAATCCCCATTTGAATGCCAGCTAGAGGGGAGAAGTATGGTCCTTGTGTAATGGGATAATCACTAGAAGAAGCCATAACAACACCTTTATCTATGAAACTTCGCATAGGATATTGTTCATTTGCACGCTCTTCTCCTAATAATTCGACAGCTTGTGCAAAGTATTCTCCGTCTTTAATAAACCACGTTGGTTGTGGAACACCAATGACACCTAAATCTTTAAAACGTGCTATATCATTTTCTTTTACTAATTGTAGATGTGTAATCTTATGGCGACTATCTCGTTTTCCGTTTTGTTCTTGAGCGATAGCTAATGTATTTAATGTTTCTGTAGTGGCAGCATCACCGATAGAGTGGATATGAACTTGGAATTTTTCTTTGTCTAATGTTTGAACCATTTGTTCAAATGCTGGTTTTTCCCAAACAGGAACGCCGTAATAGTTTGGTTTATTGTTATATGGTTCATGTAAGTAGGCAGTTCCACCTTCAATTACACCATCCATAAATAACTTGACCGTATTCATTTTTACAAGTGGGCCTTGTAATTTAGCACGCTGTTCTTTTACATAAGGAATGCGATCCTGGCTTTCACTTGGTTGTATCGTTAATGCAAGGCTATGTCTAATAGATAATGCTTGCTCTTTCTCGAGCATTGTTAGTGCTTCAATGACAGTATCTTGCTGCGGAACAACGACATCATTTACTTGCGTATATCCATTACTCGCTGCGAGCTGTTGGAAAGTTTTTAAACCTTCTTTATATTGTTCCGTATTGTACTTTGGCAATTTGTCTAGTACAAGATTTGTTGCGGTATCACGAAGCGTACCGGACGGTTCACCGTTTTCATTTCTTTCAATTACGCCGCCGGTAGGATTTGGAGTATCTTTTGTAATTTCAGCTATCTCAAGTGCTTTTGAATTTGCCCAAACTGAATGATAATCCTCGGAAATTAAAGCGACAGGAATGTCTTTCACAACAGCATCTAATAAATCTTTTGTCGGACCAGATGATGAGAAGAGGGTATTGCTCCAACCAGCCCCATGAATAACTTTTACATCACTATGTTCTTTCCTATACTGTTCAACTGCCTGAACATATTCATCAATGGTTCTAGCATTTGCTAAGTCTACAGAATAAAGAGAGTTTACCGTTTCGGATGCGTGGAGATGGCTATCAACAAATCCTGGAAGTAACATTTTTCCCTCTAAATCAATGATCTTTGTATTCTTATTCTTGTATTTTTTTGCACCTTTCGTATTACCCACATAAATAGTTTTCCCGTTTTTAATCGCAACTGCTTCTGCCCAAGGTTGCTTTGCTTCTACCGTATAGACATTACCGTTAATAAAAATGGTGTCTGCTAGTTTTGTAGTGTCTTTTTTCGCCTGTTCAAATCCTACTAACATAAAAAGCATAGTGAGACTAATGAAAATAGAAATAAACTTTTTCAATGTATCAACCCCAATTCCTATTATTTGATTTTGCTACTTTTATTACAGAAATTCGCTAGGCGGAAATTCAAATCCTATGAAGCGAAGCCCGCTAATTATAGGAATATTACTTTTCGTTTTCCTATAAATAGCGGATAACATTTTTCAAAAGTAATGATTACAATTTAAATACGGAAAATTCAGAAGAGTTTTCAGAAAATTAGAAAGGGATAATTGAAAGCGTTTACTAGTTTTGGAGGGCGTGAAAAGAAAAATCCCCATTTAAGGAGGTTATTAAGATGAAATCGATTAACCCAATGAATGTGATAGATGAGAGTCGTATTCATTCCATGCACCTTTGGTTAATATTTTGGCTATTCATCGTAATTGCATTTGATGGATATGATGTTGTTATTTATGGAGCAGCTGTACCGTCGCTCATTAAAGAGTGGGGGATATCAGATGTTACAGCAGGGGCAATTGGTAGTTATACAGTTATTGGAACAGCAGTTGGTGCGATTTTCTTCGGTTTATTAGCTGATAAAATTGGTCGTAAAAATATTATACTACTAACTACAATCTTATTTAGTCTATTTACATTTCTATCTGGTTTTGCGAACGATCCTGTTACATTTACAATCTTCCGCGTCATCGCTGGTATTGGGCTTGGCGGAGTGATGCCGAATGTAATTGCTATAGCAACAGAATTTTCGCCGAAACGAGTTCGAACTGCTATTGTATCTTTTATTTTTTGCGGATATTCGGTGGGGGCAATGGCAGCAGCACTTACAAGTCGATCACTTCTCATGACAGCAGGATGGAAACCTGTCTTTTGGTTGGCAGGACTTCCGTTATTATTTCTTCCGTTTTTAATGAAAAGTATTCCAGAGTCTGTTGGTTTTCTTCTAGGGAAAGGAAAAATAGAAGAAGCTAAAAAAGTAATAGCGAAAGTAAATCCGAAATTAGGTGAATATGCGACAATTGAATTTATAAAACCACCAACTAAAGAAGCTGGTTCTCCAGTTGTTAAGTTATTTGAGGAGAAACGTGCTGTAAGTACGATTATGTTTTGGATTTCCTGTTTTAGTGCTTTCGTGCTCATTTACTCTATGAATACATGGCTGCCGCGACTTATGATGCAGTCAGGATACGATTTGAAATCAAGTCTTTCATTTACAGCTGTCATGCAAATTGGTGCTATCGTTGGAACACTCATCTTCGGTCCAATCGTGGATAAAGTTGGATTCAAAAAGGTACTTGTTCCATTATTTTTCTGTGGAGCGATTGCGTTATCCCTAATTGGATTTGCGAATAACATGTTTGTTGGATTTTTGTTAATTTCTATAATTGGTGCTTCTTCAGTTGGACTGCAAAATATGTCCAATGCATTTGTTTCTCAATACTATCCTAGCAATATGCGCTCAACAGCGGTAGGAAGTACAATGGCGTTTGGACGTCTTGGAGGTGTTGTAGCTCCTACCTTTGTAGGCGTTCTCCTTTCTATGCACTTCATGCCTCAATATAACTTTGCGGCTATTGCGAGCGCTGCTGTAATTGGTGGTATAGCAATGCTGTTTGTGAAAGAGGAACATGGAATTTATTGTAAAGAGAAAAAAGAGATAGTAAGCGGAGATAGTAACGTAACTACAGCAAAATAATAAACAATTAATCCCGGGGATATATTTCTTCGGGATTTCAAATTGTCTACTGAATAATTTTAATATTTAGTTTTATTTTATGTAACACTTCTTATACAATAGATAGAAAAGATAAAGTGAGGGATGGGACATGTCTGGTAATAAGAGAGAGCGGTTAATGAAAAGAATTGAATATCATTTGCGAAATACATCACGTCAACTTATTAAAATTGATACGGAAGAAGAAGCACTTCAGTATTTAACTCATTCCTTTTGCTCAGAATTACATTGTAATTTCGTAGCTGTCATTTTTAATGAAGAAGGACAATTTTTACCAAAGGCTTGGAGCGGAAATTTAACTGCTTTAGCTTCTGCTTTTCCTCTTCACTCTGATGAATGTTCATCAAGACTCCAGTATCAAAGTATAACGGATCAAACGGCAGATTCAATAGAAGTGTGTCTACTAGCGGAAACGCTGAAAAATGCTGGTGTAGAGACTTGGTTTACTGTCCCATTAAAAGATGACATACAGCATTTTGGTTTTTGTGTTGTTGCATTTTCAAGTTACGTTCCACTTTTAGATATGGAAATATCATTTGAAGAATTTGGGAGAGATATAGCCGTGGCAATAGCTGTGGCTAGACAAAAAGAATCGCAGTTGAAAAAAATTGAAGGTTTTGGATGGATTAGCAAAAACCTGTCGTTAGATGTTCCGTTAGAAAAGCATGTATTGGAGGTAACTTCTAAAGCGGGAATGGAAACGAATGCTGATTTTTCATGTGTTTACCTGTATAACGAAGATGAAAACTGTTTTGTTTTTCAACCACCATCATATGGAGAAATGAAGCGCCCATTTAAAATTATGGTTGAAGATAAATATGTACTAAAAGAGCACTTTCCGTTTTTTGAAACGGTTGGTGGTGAACAGTTTACAGCTCCAATCATTATTGATATGAAACCGATTGGCGTTTTACATGTTGAAAAGAAATGCGAAGGGGTGTTTACGGAAGCAGATGCAAAATCACTTGAAATGATAGCGAATCATTTGGCCACGATACTAGATAATGCAAGATTATATAATGGTGAGAAAGAACATAAGCAAAGACTTCATTTTCTATTAGATTACCAACAAGCTTTATTAAAAGAAACGGTCGATGATAATAACTTTGAAGGTATTACAACAATGCTTGGTAGTCTGTTTCAAGATACGGTGTATATTTTTGATAGATTTATGCAACCAATAGCGTTTCATGATGAAAATGATAGTCGCTTAGCAGAACATTTAGCTGATTTAGCAAGAGAAGAACGTAAAAATCAAAGAATGTATGATACGTTCCATATTACTGATCCAAATCATATAGATTATTGTTTTTCATTTTGGATTATAAATGGGGGCGGTAATTTCTTAGGTTATTTAGCAGTACGAAGAAAGAATGGAGGGATGGATGAATTTGATCAACTAACAGTAGATTTAGCACGAAATATATGTTCCATCCAGTTTATTAAACAAAAGCTCGTTCTTGATACGAAAGAACAAATGAAAGATAGCTTTATTAGTAAATTACTTACTGAAAAAATTGAAGATCGAGATAACATTTTGCAATATGCCAACGTGTATCAATGGAATCTCTTCAAAAAACATCGAGTAGCCGTATTATCCATATCGCTTGATGAAAAAGAATTGAAAAAAGGAAACTTACTTGAACAACAAGCGAAAAAATCACATATATGGGACTTAATTAAGACCCGTCTTCCTGAACTAGGGACAGGCATTTTAGCAGTATCCCATAATGATGAGCAACTTTTAATTTTTCCTATCGAAGAGCAGAAGAAGAGAGCCGATCCATTTTGGGAATTGATGTTTCATAGTATTCAAAAATGGATACAGGCATCACCTATTGGTTGTCATGTTTTGTTAGGGATTGGTGGCGTTACAAAACAATTAGAAGATTACTATATGAGTTACCAGCAAGCCGTGCAAGCTCTAAATATTTTAGATAGCCGCTTCAGAAAAAAAGGGTATGCACTATTTGAAGATTTAGGATCGTACGCTATTTTACATCATTTAAATCATTCAACAGCGGTAGAGCTTTTTGTAAAAAAACAAATTGGTCCGCTCCTTGCCTATTCAGAAGGAAAGAATATTGATTTATATCATACATTACATGTATTCTTACAAAATAATGGAAATGTAAAAAGCGCTGCAGAAGAACTCTTTATTCATCGAAGTTCCCTATTGTACAGGCTCGAAAAGATTGAATCACTCATTTCAGTTGATTTAAATGATGCTGAAGTTAGATTTAATTTAATGATGGCGTTAAAGCTTTATGATATGCATGGCGAAGTAGTAGGAGAATTGAAGTCAATTTTTTAGTTTGAAATTGATAAAACGAGGTATTGTATTCATACGAAATCTCTTTTTATCAAATTGTTTTTCAAAACTTTTTACACTATAAAGGTATTTGTAGGAATTATATATTTGAAGGTGATATGGCATGAAGAAATATAAAATAGGAGAAGTAGGGAAGGAATTTGGTTTCTCAATAGATGCTTTACGATTTTATGAAAAGAAAGGATTCCTAAAACCGCAAAAAGATAAAGATAACGGTTTTAGATTTTATACATATGAAGATTTCGGCGTATTTGTAGCAATTAGAAGTTTTCGACAAATGGGGTTTCATGTTAAAGAGATTGGATCGATTTTTAACGGTTTAGAATATGATGACATAATGAAAAAATGTAATGATAAAATAGCTGAAAAAAATGAAGCGATAAAACAGTTAGAACTAGAAACAAAACAAATAAATGAATTTATGATTGTATTAAAAGAGTATAAAGAAAAAGGACAGAGATGGATAATTAAACCGACTGGAACGTATTGTTTTTTTAAGCATTTTCAGTTAAATGAAGGCACGTTATGTGTAAACCCTCTATTAAAAAAATGGATGGATTTTTTACCCACAGTGTTTCCTGCATTATGTATTCCCCTAGAACAATATAAAATGAAAAATATAGATAATAGTTATTGGGTCATGGCTATTTCCGAACTGAAAATGAACGAGCACCAATTGCCAGTTGATGAAACAGTATTACGTATTGATATGGGTGAGTGTTTACATTATATATATGAAAAAGGTGTGAATGAACCGCTAACAGCATTGGTATTAGATGAACCGTTACAAATTATGAATGATCTTGGCTACACTTTAAACGGAGATGTTTTATGTCGATACGTTTGTGAAATAAAGAATCAAGAAAAAACAGTTGAACAGTATGTTATTGTGATTCCTATAATGAAAACGAAAAGTGAATAATTGCATATAGAAGTAAAAAAAGCATTTGATTGTTATCTAACAATCAAATGCTTTTTTTGAAGTGATAAGATAATTAAAAGTGAATAATTGCATATAGAAGTAAAAAAAGCATTTGATTGTTAGACTTTGTCTAACAATCAAATGCTTTTTTTGAAGTGATAAGATGTTTTTACATACGTTTAAATAGATTTGTAGAAAATATATGAACAAAGATATTGACACTAGTCTTAGACCATAGCTTATATTGAAACCATAAAGAAAACGCTCACATTTTTTGAGGAGTATACATAAAGCTAAATACAAATATAAGAAGATTATATCGTTTTGTTTAGTAGCGTCTTTAACAGCTTCCATGTTTGGATGTTCATCTAATAAAACAGAGGGAGCTAAGTAGAAGAAAGAAGAGAAGCCGGTGTGTATTATTTAGTGAAACATGGAAAAACGATATTACATACGACTGATAGAGTACAAGTGTTTTGAGGTGCGCACTTTTTATATGTAAAATAACTATATTTTTCGCTTGATAAGGTATAAAGCCGTTTGAATTAGAATGAATACCCTCAAAATGTATGAAAGAAATATATGTATTCCCTACACTATGTACATACAAAAACTTTTTGGATATAGATATAATTTATTTACAGAATATTTAAAAAGAATTTAGGGGGTAGCAAAATGGCAATTCAAACAATTGGCATTGTCGGTGCAGGATCTATGGGTTCTGGCATTGCAAATTTAGCAGCATTACATGGATTTACAGTTATATTACATGATATTGAAGAGCGTTATTTAGATAGTGCAATGCAACGTATGAATGGTTTTATGACGAAGAGTGTTACGAGAGGAAAGATGACGGAAGAAGATAAAGAAAAGGCGCTTGGCCGTATTCGACTCACTACAACATTAGAAGATATGAAAGATGCGGATGTAATTATTGAAGCTGTGTTAGAAAAATTAGAGTTGAAGAGAGAAGTATTTGCAGCACTCGATCGAATCGTTCCAGAAGGAGTTATATTGGCGACAAATACTTCATCTATGTCAATAACAGAAATTGCGTCAGCGACGAATCGTCCAGAACGTGTAGCAGGTATGCACTTCTTTAATCCGGCACAACTTATGAAACTTGTAGAAGTTGTTCGTGGCTATAAAACGAGTGATGAAACAGTGGAAGAATTGAAAGCGCTATCCAAAAAACTTTCGAAAGAACCAGTTGAAGTAAAGAAAGATTCACCGGGTTTTATTGTAAATAGAATTATGATTCCGCAGTTTATTGAAGCAATTAAATTGCTTGAAGATGGGGTTGCATCTGCAGAAGATATTGATAAGGCAGTTACACTTGGTCTTAATTATCCGATGGGACCGTTTACACTACAAGATTTTGCAGGTGTAGACATTGGCTACCATGTGATGGAGTACTTTAAAGAAGAATTAAACAATGATCAATATGCACCGCCGCTTCTTTTAAAACAGCTAGTTAGAGCAGGCAGACATGGTAAAAAAACAGGCGCAGGTTTTTATGATTATGAATAAAGAATGGGGGATTAAGTTATGAATTACGAGTTTTTAATTTGTGATATTGAAAATAAAGTTGCGATTGTTACGATTAATCGACCACCTGTAAATCCGCTAAATACACAAGTGTTTCATGAACTTTCCAGTCTATTTAGTGAACTAGAAGCAAATGAAGAGGTACGAGTTATTGTTCTTACAGGAAGCGGAAGGAAAGCATTTGTCGCAGGCGCTGATATTAATGAAATGGCAGCACTTGATCTTGTCGGTGTAAACAAAATGAATAAAACTTCACGAACGGTATTTAGCAAAATTGAAAATATGTCAAAACCAGTTATTGCTGCGATAAATGGATTAGCTCTTGGCGGTGGTTTTGAACTTGCACTCGCATGTGACTTACGTATCTGCTCGGATCAAGCAAAATTCGCTTTTCCAGAAGTAGGACTTGGAATTATTCCTGGAGGCGGAGGAACACAGCGTCTTCAAAAGATTGTCGGCCAAGGTATAGCGAAAGAATTACTCTACTTCGGAGACATGTTTGATGCGAAGCGTGCGTTTGATTTACATATTATCAACAAAATAGTACCTGCAGAAGAGTTATTTGAAGAAGCAAAGGAATGGGCATATAAATTGGCAAAAAAACCTCCAGTAGCACTTCAAATGTTAAAAACGGCGGTAAATGTAGGAAGTAATGCTGACCTTGAAACAGGCTTAATCATCGAAAGTACCTGCTTTGGGAATGCTTTCGCAACAGAGGATCGTAAAGAAGGATTACAAGCATTTGTTGAAAAAAGAAAACCAGTTTATTTAGGGAAATAATGAGGTGAAAAGGATATGAAAGAAATTGTTTTATTAGAGGGAGCAAGGACTCCGTTCGCTGAAATTTCTGGATCGTTTCGAGGATTAAATGCAACAGATTTAGGAGCTATTGCTGCTAAGGAAGCAATACGAAAAGCTGCCATTTCTGCAGAAGAAATTGATCAAGTTGTATTTGGTAATGTACAGCAATCTAGTAAAGATGCACATTTATTGGCAAGACATGTTGGTTTAAAAGCCGGAGCGCCTATTCATGTACCAGCTTTGACGATCAATCGTCTTTGCGGAACTGGTGTTGAATCTATTTTAACAGCAGCTCGTTATATTCTTAGCGGGGAAGCAGATGTTGCGCTTGCCGGAGGAACAGAGAATATGAGCCAAGTTCCACATGTAATACCTGGAATGAGATGGGGAAGTCCACTCGGCGGTCCAGTAATAGAAGATTGGTTGTGGGATGGTCTGTATGATACGTATGGTAAATGTACGATGGGAGAAACGGCTGAAAACTTAGCTGCAAAATATAACTTAACGAGAGATGAAGTAGATCAGCATGCACTATCGAGTCATGAACGAGCTCTTTTAGCAAGGGAAAAAGGGTATTTCAAAGAAGAGATTGTTCCAGTAACAGTGAAAGGAAGAAAAGGAGAACAGGTCATTGAAGAGGATGAGCATATCCGTCATACGAGTCTAGAAAAACTTGCAAAGTTAAAACCTCGTTTTGTGGAAAATGGTGTCGTAACTCCTGGTAGCGCAAGCGGTATGGTGGACGGTGCAGCCGCAGTTGTTTTAGCATCGAGCGACTTTGCAAAAGATAGAGGATTACAACCAATTGCTAAGCTCGTTTCTTGGGCTGTTGTAGGAGTAGAACCGAAGTATATGGGAATCGGTCCAGTTCCAGCCATTCAAAGTGCATTAGAAAAAGCAAATTTAACTTTGGCAGACTTAGATTTGATTGAAATTAATGAAGCATTTTCTGCGCAGTACTTAGCTTGTCAAAAAGAATTGGGGTTCGATCTTAATAAAGCGAATGTAAACGGTGGAGCAATTGCGATAGGTCATCCACTTGCTGCGAGTGGAACGAGAATTTCTCTATCCTTAATTTATGAATTAAGAAGAAGAAATAAGAAATATGGAGTATCCGCTGTTTGTATTGGCGGAGGGCAAGGAATTTCAGCGATTTGGGAAGCTTTGTAATAAGGATAAAACCAGGGAGAGTCCTTCCTGGTTTTACCTACATCGTTTCTTAAAGTGGAAAATTCGGGTTAGTTGGTAAGACGATAGAAAGTGAGTGGGAAAATGAAAAAGGATAAAAACTTATTGTCGGTGTATGAGCTATTAGAAACAGTGAGTTCATCTTACGGTGAAAAAGAAGCAATATATGATTTAACGAGACGTATTACATATAAACAATTGAAATATGAAGTAGATTGTTTGGCTACGGCATTTAAGAGACTAGGAGTAGGTAAAGCAGACCGTATCGCAGTATCTCTACCAAACTGGTCCGAAACAGTAGTTATATATTTTGCAGCTGCGAAATTAGGAGCGATCATCGTTCCATTTAACCCAAAATATAAATCATATGAAATTGAGTATATATTGGAAAGTTCAGCTCCAAAATTATTAATAGCTTCAGGGGAATTTGAAAAGAATTTTGGTTTTGAAAAAGTCGTTAATAAAGTACAAAAGGTTATTACAGTACGGTTTTCACAAGAGAATTACTGTCCATATGAGGAGTTAATTCGTACAGGAAAAATGGATATTGAACCAGCTCATATAAATGTGAACGATGATTTGTTTTGCATTTTATATACGTCAGGGACGACGGGAACTCCAAAAGGTGTAATGGTTACACATCGTGCCGTTGTACAATCTGCAAGAACGATAGGAACAGAGCTACATTGTACACAAAAGGATGTATTCATTATTTCAGCACCACTATTTCATATTTTCGGTATGGCAATTAATATGCTTTGCGCCGTAGCGATGGGGGGACGGTTCATATTACAAGAAAAATTCCACCCACGCGAAACTTTACAATTAATTGAACAAGAAAAGGTAACCATCCAAAAAGGTGTACCAACTATGTTTATAAAGGAACTAGAGTTAGAGGACTTTGATAAATATAATTTATCTTCATTACGTGCTGGGTTAGTTGGCGCAGCACCTATTCCAGCAAAAACAGTGACGGAGATTCGTGAACGGATGGGCATTAACCTTTGTCAGTCATTTGGGATAACTGAAACGGTTTCTATTACGATGAGCTCGTATGATGATACAAAGGAGAACATAACAGAAACTCTCGGAAAGGCAATCCCAGGAGTAACATTGAAAATTGTAGATGAAAATAGAGTAGCGCTCCCGCCAGGAGAAGTAGGAGAAATTGCAGTTAAGGGATTTGGAGTAATGAAAGGTTATTATAATATGCCTGAACAGACAAATCAGGTTTTAGATAATGAAGACTGGTATTATTCAGGAGATTTAGGCACACTTGATTCTCAAGGTTATTTAAGGTTCGTAGGACGAAAGAAAGAGATGATTATAAGAGGTGGACTTAACGTTTATCCTCAGGAAATTGAAGCAGTCATTATGAAACATCCAAAAGTAATCGAAGCAGCTGTTATAGGTCTTCCAGATAAAGTGCTAGGGGAAGTTGCCTGTGCGGTCATACGATTAAAGAACGGGGAAATAAGTACGGAAGAAGAAATAAAAATCTACCTTAAAGAAAGAATGGCAATTTATAAACTACCAGAGAAAGTGATCTTTACAGATGAATTTCCTGTTACTGCAAGTGGGAAAATTCAAAAATTGAAACTGAAAGAACAAGTGTCTTCAAATATTAGTCCGACAGTTTAATAGATAGGGGCGAAGAAATAATGGAAGAGTATACTTTTCAAGTGAGATGGGGAGATACAGATGCGGCAGGCATTGTGTATTATCCTAATTTTTATAAATGGATGGATGAAGCAACTCATGAGTATTTTAAAAAAATTGGTTTTCCTTCGGTTGAACTTTACGAAGAACAACAAATTGGTTTGCCCTTATTAGAAGCAAAATGTCAATTTAAGTCACCTCTTCGTTTTGAAGATCAAGTAATTGTGAAAAGTACTGTGAACGAATTGCATAATAAAGTTTTTACAATTCAGCATGTTTTTGTAAAAGGAGAACAGGTTGTGGCAGAAGGCTATGAAACTCGTGCATGGACCTCTTTTAAAGAAAAAGTAAAAGCGCAACCGATACCTGAATATATTCGGCAGAAGATGATGCCCGAGATAAAAACTGTAGAAAGTTAAAGAAGAACGAGTAAGGATACCGTAACGAGAAATTGTTAATAAAGGGGAGATAGTGATGGGAAAAGAAAAAACATACGATGCCATTGTAGTTGGGGCGGGACCAGTCGGACTTGTAGCAGGACTTGCATTACAAAAGAAAGGGATATCAACGTTAGTAATTGAGGCAGATTCATATGGAAGACCACGTCCAGGAAGTAGAGCAATTTATTTGCATAGTGCTTCGTTAAAACTACTAGAGGAAACTGCAGAAGGCCTCGGTTTCGCGCTTGCTCGTAACGGAATTATTTGGCCGGTAAAACGAACGTTTTATAAGGGGAAAGAAGTATATGTAAGAGATTACGGTAAGGATGAAAACCTTAAGTTTAACCGATTACCTCATTTCACAGCTCTTCATCAAGATGAAATTGAAAAACATATGTATGAGGCGTGTATAAAAGAAGGTGTTGAATTCCTTTGGGATGCCCCGGTCAATAAGTTACACATTACAGATTCTGGAGTAGAACTAACAATCACAAATGACGAAATCTTAAAGGCGCAGTATGTAATTGGATGTGATGGAGCACGTTCCATCGTAAGAGAAGAAGCCGGATTAACGTTTGAAGGCCCACGTACAGCAGATACTTTTATAGTCGTGGATGCAAAAGAAGATGAAACAGATCCACTTCCTTTAGAAAGAATATTCCATTATCAGCATCCAGCTATGGAAGGAAGAAATGTAATGTTTGTTCCGTTTAAAGGCGGGTGGCGTATCGATTTACAACTGCTTGAATCAGATAATCCAGATGATTATACAAATATGGAAAGTGTAAAGAAATGGTTGCCGAAAGTCATGGATGCTAAATATGCGGAGAGAATTACGTGGGTGTCTTCTTATCGTTTCCATCAAGTAGTGGCAAATTCGTTTACTGACGAAAAACGTCGTGTTCTTCTAGCTGGAGAAGCAGCACACTTATTTGCCCCATTCGGAGCACGTGGATTAAATTCTGGTATTCCAGATGCTGTTCTTGCTGCAAGAGGAATTGAAAAAGCACTACATTCTCATTCTGAAGAAGAGCGAGTAGAAGCAATTGAAGCAGCTGCAAAAGAACGCCGAATTGCAGCGCAGTGGAACCGCGATGCATCAACTACAGCACTTCATCATCTTCAAGGAAGTTCTCCTGAAATGAATATGAAACGTGACATTGCTGCTTCACTAGTATCTATCGTTCCGAGGCTTGGAAGATGGCTTGACGAAGGACCATATGGACCGAAATTTGGACCTCCTGAACTGACAACAAAATATTAAAATGATAAAAAAATTAAATAAGTAATGTGAAAGGAGCGATAAGGAATGGCTTTGTCTCAATTCATAAATGAAGAAAAGTATGGTTCCCATGCCCGTTCTACAAATGGAATGATTGAGCGGTTCATGACGATGAACTGGTATAGCGACATTGGAAAGCAAAATGTAGAGGCTGAGAAAAAAATAGATCAATTTATGCGTGCTCTACACATTAGTGAATATGAAATTAAATGGATTTCAAGAAACCAATTAAGTGAGACAATTGAACGAATTTCATTTGAGGATAATGATTTATGGGGGACGCTAGCAGAAGTACCGGATCAGTTGAAAGAAAAAATTATAAGTGTAGGTAACGAAAAACTTCTTATAGATGTTGTAGATAAAGTGCCAGAAGCAATTTTTCATGGTGTTTATAAAGAAGCGTTCAAACATTTCAGTGAGGAAAAAGTAGTGAAATTTCTAGTTGGGCATGCGATGTATATAAGTACTGTTGCATGTGCTGCTGAATTAGCTGAAGAAAAAAATGTGTTTCTGCCAATAGTAGAGTTATTAGAATTGGGACATATACCAATTGGTCCAGAGCGAAAAACTTTTTATCTTTTATAACAAAAAGTGGGGCGGGAAAGTTATACGCTATCATTGTTCTCGATTATTTGAGACGGTAGAACTTTCAATTATTTAGAGGAAAGGGAGATTACTATGAAACTTGTTACTTTTACACATAATGGAGAAACGAGAGTTGCAGCTTTAGAAAACGGGAATTTGATTGATTTACATGCTGCTTATAAAGCAAAACTGACAAGTGAGGGAAACCTTCGGGCCACTCAAATTGCAGAGGCGTATATACCAAAGGATATGAATGGGTTTTTACAAGGTGGATCAGAAAGTATGAATCTAGCAAAAGAGGCAATCGATTATGCACTTATGAAAAACCATAAAGAAAAATTGGTATTTGAAGAAGGTGAAGTGAAGATTGAGGCTCCAGTACCTTCGCCAGGAAAAATTATATGTGTAGGTCACAATTATCGTGAACATATTTTGGAAATGAAACGAGAATTACCTGCTTTTCCGGTTATCTTTGCAAAGTTTGCGAATACAGTAGTCGGTCCGCAAGATGATATTCCATTTTATCCGATTTCAGAACAATTAGATTATGAAGCTGAATTTGCTTTTGTAATTGGAAAGCGTGCTCGTAATGTTTCAGAAGAAGATGCCCTCCAATATGTAGCTGGTTACACAATTGTAAATGATATTACTTATCGTGATATTCAGCGCCGTACAATTCAATGGCTTCAAGGGAAGACTGTTGAAGGAAGTGCTCCAATGGGACCATGGTTAATTACTTCAGATGAATTAAAGAACCCATCTGGTTTAGAAATTGTATTAACGGTAAATGGAGAGAAACGTCAACAGTCTAATACTGCTAATTTAGTATTCTCGGTACAATATCTCGTTTCGTTTTTATCCGGTCTAATGACACTAGAGCCAGGGGACGTCATTTTAACAGGTACGCCGGGTGGTGTAGGAGTTGCACGTAATCCGCAAGCATTTCTTAAAGATGGAGATATCGTTCGAATCGAAGTTGATGGAGTAGGTGTACTAGAAAATAAAGTGAGACAAAAGTTAGAGGTGCCAGTACTATGACGAAAAACTTACAAGTCCACGCGACCGAGTCTATTCATGAATCAATCAATAAGATAAAAACGATTGTTAAGCCTTTACCAGAGGAAATCATCTACTGGAAACCTTCAGAAGATGAATGGTCAATTATGCAGATCATTACACATGTAGCGGAAGCTATTCCGTATTGGGCGAAAGAAATTAGCAATATTAAAGTAAATCATGAAAATTTATGGGGCCGTGGTTTAACAGATGAAGTGCGCCTGCAAGCAGTTTCAGAAGAGAATATTCGTAAGCAATCTATAGAAGAAATCATTCAGCAAATTTCTTTAATACCACTCACTATAGAAAATGTACTAAGCACATTAACAGACGAAGAGTTACATATTCAGGCTCCGAGTCGTAATCCTCGTTTTACCAATAAGTCGATTGATTTTATTGTGAATCACCTCATCGTAGAACATACAGAAAAGCATTATAAACAAATCGAGCGGAATTTAAGTAAGTTTAATGAAAGATAAAGGAGGCAAATAAAATGGCGGAAAAAAATGCTTTTTTTGAAAGTGACCTTGTACAAGATTTCAATCGTGATATCGAACAATACCATCTTGGCCCGCTATGGAACGCAATCCCAGATTTAATGAAACATACACCGGAACCTCATGCACAAGCATACCTTTGGAAATCTGAATTGCTCCAAAAAAAGTTAACGGAAGCAACGCAAATATTTACACCAGACCGAGGGGGAGAACGCCGGGCCATCTACTTACAAAACCCGGGACTTAATTATAGAAAACCGTGGGGATGGGCATCGACTACACAAACGTTATATGCAGCGGTTCAATTGATACAACCTGGAGAAACCGCTCCGTCACATAGGCACGTTCAAAATGCATTACGCTTTGTCATGGAAGGAGAAGGGGCTTACTCAATTGTACAAGGAGAGCGTATTTTCATGAAACGAGGCGATTTCTTAACAACTCCAAATGGACTATGGCATGGACATGGTCATACAGGTGACAAGCCGATGATTTGGATGGATTGCCTTGATATTCCGACTATTTATTATCTTGGTGGTACGTTCTTTGAGCCATATCCAGAAAAAATTGAACAGCCCAATGTGCCTGACAATTATACTGCTCAGCGTTATGAAGGTGGAATGGTTCGACCAGTTTCGGACCGATATGCAAAGAAAGCTCCACTTAGTTCCTACAAATGGGCAGGGACGGAAGCGGCACTTAACGGATTAAGTCGTTTTGACCCCGATGCATACGATGGTTATGCCGTTGAATATATAAATCCATCAAATGGTGAAACAGCGTGTCCAACAATAGCAGCTTGGATGCAAAAATTGCCAAAGGGATTCAAAGGAAAAGCGCATCGCCATACACATGCATCAATCTATCATGTGCATGAAGGATCAGGATATACGATAATTAATGGCGTTCGCTTCGACTGGTCTAAAGGAGATTTCTTTGTCGTACCAAACTGGGCATGGCACGAACACGTTGCACTAGAAAATAGTTATGTATTTTCAACAAATGACCTTCCTATTTTAGAAAAATTCGGGTTAGAGCGGAAGCAGGAATATGAGAACAATAGTGGATATCAAACGATTACAGGAGAGTTTGAACCAGCGTTACCTTAATATTGTATAGAAAAAGCGCCCCTTAGTAATAAACATATCATACAAGAGGGCGCTTTTTCTATTTGTTAATTAATAAGCCTTCAAAACATGCAGTAAATAATCCTTACGATTCAGCGGATTATAATCAACACGTTTTCGAGTAGGGAAGGGAGCCATAAGTTTTGTGAAACCAGCTGGCTTCGTTGTAAATATGCCTTCTCCTTCTGTAAATGAATGAAGCATGCGTTTAAAATGCTCTGTTTTCGCAACAGGTAATGATCCTGTTAATTGGTAAGAATCATTATATAATATAGGTTCTGCAAAAGTTGCTGGAATGGCAGCGAGCTTATACATTGCGGTACTAATTGCCTGCTCCGGTACAGTTAATTCAAACTTATTTACTGGTTCATATACATATGTTTCAGCTTGTTTTAAAGCATCCATTAATACGATCGGTGTCAAATTTCTAAAGTCACTCGCTGTTGTAACAGGACTAGCATAACCAGTATGTGTTAACGTGACCATAACATCTGTAACTTCCCAACCATATAAACCTTGTTTTAACGTTTGAAATACTGTATCTTCAATTGCTTTGTGAAATGCTAAAGGCAATGAACCAAGCTCAACACCTAATTTATACGTTATGCCAGAGTTAAGTTCACCACGTTCAATTTTAAAACCAATTGTTGCGTAAAATGGATTCGCTTTTTCACCCATGACTTCAACGGAATTCCCAATGCCAATTGGCTTTTCAATACATACAACTCGCGTATTTGAGAAAGTAACCTGTAAGTTATATTTATCATAAAGTGTTGTTTCGATAACCTCTTTTTGTACTTCACCGAAAAGGCGAATATAAAGTTCATTATGAACATCATCTTTCCACACTTTAATGAGTGGATCTTCTTCACAGAGTTCCATAAGTGCAGCGTATAAATCATGAATTCGCTCTTTAGGTACCGCATCAATCGCTGCTTCCATTTGTGGTTCGGCAAAGTGAATATCTTTTATATAATCCGTACGTTCACCGATAATATCACCAATTTTTATATCATTCAGTCCCCACACTTTGCAAAATTCTCCGCTAGGAACGATAGTAGATTGAACAGCATTTCCGCTATGAAACATACACATTTTTTTAATCTTTTCTTTATGTGGTAGAGACTCATCGCGCTGTATATCAACATATTTTCTAACATGTAAGCTACCTGAAAAAACTCTTATATACGCAACCTTTTCTCCAAAAGGTTCACGTTCAATTTTAAAAACAACACCAGATAATGGTTCCTCTTGTGCCGATGTAAGAGCTGGCATTAGGGCCGGAAGTTTTTCAAGTATTTCAGTTACTCCTATACCTGTCATTGCTGAACCGAAAAAGATTGGATACACATTTGCTTGCTGTATTTGCTGTTCTAGTTTTTCTCTTAATAGTGCGTCCTGTATTATTTCGTTATTTACATATGATTCAAGTAACGATTCATTAAATGGTGCTAACAATTCCATACAATCGTCATATGATTTGTATTCAATGATCCGGGCTTCTTTCGTTCCTTCGTTTAGAACAGAGTAGAAGGGGAATGCTTCATTTGAAAGAACCTCTTTTATTTGTTTCATAACTTTTTCAGTGTTTGCGCCACTACGATCAATTTTATTAACGAATAAAATAGTCGGTATGTTTAGTTTCTGTAATGTTCGCATTAAAATTTTTGTTTGTGCTTGCACACCTTCAACGGCAGAGATAACTAAAATCGCACCGTCTAGAACGCGGAATGATCGCTCCACTTCAGCGATAAAATCAGCGTGTCCAGGTGTATCAATGACATTTACTTTTACATCATCAATAAAGAAAGAAACGACAGATGCTTTAATCGTAATGCCGCGTTGTCTTTCTAATTCCATTGAGTCAGTTTGTGTATTACCACTATCTACTCGGCCAATTTCTTTAATCACATTCGTTTCATAAAGAATACGCTCAGTCAAACTCGTCTTGCCAGCGTCTACGTGCGCGACAATCCCTATATTTATTGTTGTCATTTATGAATATCCTCATTTCATTTTCCATTTTCATTTCCTCATTTCTATTTGTGTATTGCCGCATTATCAATCACTCTCCAGTCATTTAAATTATTACTATTATAGTGCAATTAACATTATTTGTAACGCTACAAAGCGCCTTAATTTGGAAAAAATAAAATGAAAACAAAATGCTTGCATTCTAAATCGATATAGATTATATTAATTGACATATCAACTATTGATACATCAAATGTTTTTATTTTGATTGTAAAGGAGGGTTAATTTGACAAGTTCATGCTCAAAAGAAGCGATTATTTTATATAAATTACACTTTCTAAATAAAGAAGTAAGTTCGAAATTTGAAGGGTGTACGGGTATGAGCCAGTCTCGATTAGAGCTTATACTTCAATTATTTGAAGTAGGTGAAATTAGTCAAAAAGCACTTCAGCAAGAAGTGAATATTGATAATGCTGCGATAACAAGGCATTTAAAGCAGCTTGAGGCCAATGAAATGATTGTAAGACGTAAAAATCCAGATGATAACAGAATTACGTTAGTTTCTCTTACTGAAGAGGGGCGAAATAAAATTCAGGCGTTTCAAGAAGAAAAAGAACGTTTTGCAGCATCTGCATTTAAAGGATTAAGTGAGGAAGAACGCGATAATCTTTTAAATATGTTAAATCACATTCAAGAAAATATAAAAGAATTATAAAAAAGGGAGAATACAACTATGACTAACTCAGTAAAAACAAATGATTTTAACGAAATTTTAACAGGACGTCGTTCAATTCGTAAGTACGACCCTTCAGTGAAAATTAGCAAAGAAGAAATGACAGAAATTCTTACAGAAGCAACACTTGCACCATCTTCAGTAAACATGCAACCATGGAGATTCGTAGTGATTGAAAGTGACGAAGCGAAAGCAACACTTGCGCCACTTGCGAAATTCAATCAATCTCAAGTAGAAACATCTTCAGCAATGATTGCTTTATTTGGTGATTTAAACAATTTTGATAACGCAGAGGAAATTTACGGTACAGCAGTAGAGCGTGGCTTAATGCCAGCAGAAGTAAAAGAAGACCAAATGAAAAAACTTTCAGCTTACTTCTCAATGGTTACACCAGAAGTAATGAAAGATACGGTATTAATTGACGGTGGTCTTGTAGCAATGCAATTTATGCTAGCAGCTCGTGCGCACGGTTATGATACTTGTCCAATTGGTGGTTTTGAGAAAGATCAAATCGCAGAAGCTTTCGGACTAGATAAAGACCGTCACGTACCAGTTATGTTAATTTCAATCGGAAAAGCTGCTGACAGTGGTTACCAATCAGTACGTCTTCCAATTGAAAAAGTTGCAGAGTGGAAGTAATTTTAAAGAAATAAGTGGAATATGAAAGGGGAAACACCATGATTATTATTCACGCAATATTTCAAGTAGATCCAGCGAAACAACAAGCATTTTTAGAAGAAATTCAGCCACTCATTCATGGTTCAAGAGAAGAAAGTGGAAATGTATCTTATGACTTATATAAAGATACAGAAAAAGAAAGTGTTTATACGATGGTAGAAGTATGGAAAGATGAAGCAGCAGTTGCGAGCCATAATACGAGTGAACACTTCACATCTTTCGTTAGTAAAGCAGCACAATTTTTAACTGCTCCTCTTGATATAAAAGCTTATAATGGAGAGTTAGTAAAATAATAAGGTAGAAAAAGATGACTTTAGCATATGGCTGAAGTCATCTTTTTTGTATAAGTAGAATCCATTTTGGACTCAGTTATGTTGATTGATAAGTGTTGCTCGTATCCTCAGTAACTGTGGTGAATTGTATGTTAAATTCGAACATTTGGTTTATTGGGATATTTTTCCGTGTTATAATTTTCTTGTAAATAAAAGGTAGAGGGGAGTAAGTAATGGGAGAATTTCAAAGTAATTTGCATACGGCAACGCAACTTGCAACGAAAATGAGAAATGCTTCAGATAGAATGCAAAGTGCTACTAGTCGCTCTATAAATAAGGCAACGCGTACGACACTATCTGTGAACTTCCAAGCACAAGAGGCAAATCAACAAAATTTACAGATCACGAAACAATTTTGTACTGCTTTTCAACAAACAATTGATAATATCCATTCCGTAGCAAATGAATTTGAGAAAATGGATACAGGACTTCAAAAGACTTTTCAATAATGTAACAACCTACGTAAAGGGGAAAAGGTAGGGAGAAAAGATGAGTCAAGAAATTGAAACGAGAATCAGTCAATGTAATCAAAAATTACGAATTATATTTGAAGAACAAAATGAAAACCGAATTGCGCTGCAAAATCAAGAACGAGCTGAGGTTAGTTTTCATGAATGGAAAAATAGAAGTAATCGTTTATTTAACCGAATACTAGAAACTTGGCACGGCGACAAAGAAGTGTTTCACCTTTTTACGAATATGCGGCAAGAAATCGGACAGTATGAAAGAAAACTTACATTCGAATTAGAAAATGAAAAAGAGACGTTGCTTAAAGAAAAACGGCATCTCAGTGAGAAAGAAAACGACCTTTCCTATGAACAGCAGCAACTACAAAGGGAGGCAAATACATGAGTTTAAACATGTATTTGGGAGAAGTACAAAGTCAAACTCAAAGTATGAACGCTATATGTAATGCTACGATTCAAAGTATGGAACAAGCCATTCAATCTATTGATGCCTTTGCGATAGACACAGTATTACAAGGACAAACATACAGTAGTGCAAAAGCCTACCTTGTCCAAACATTTCGGCCACTAGCGCAAGGAATCATATGCTTATGTGAAGAATTAATTCGCCAAAACGAAGCATTTCCAAATGAGTTCCAAGCGAAAGTTGCTTCGACAGATGTGATTGAAGAAGAAATAAGAGAACAAATACGGGGAATTAATCAATCGATTACAAGTATAGAAGCAATAGAAGTACTTACACCAATGCCCGGAGTAAGTGCAATCGTAACGGTATTAGGTGCAATGAGAAAAAAACTGGAAGAAAAACTAGAGCATTTATATGAATTCAATCATTCATCCAGCAACAACTACAGCACCGCTCTCCAATTAGCAGCTAGCATCACAGCCGGACTCGCTGAAGTGCAAAGCGGGAAAGGATTTAGTCCTGTGAGTGGTACATTTAGTACACAAGGGTTGAATATGGATTGGGTGAGTTCGATTCAGGGGATTATAGAAGAAACAGCTCGAAAAAACGAGATGAAAGAAATTACTTTGCAAAAACAAGAAATGAACTTACAAGAGCAGGAAGACAATAGATCATGGCATGAAAAAACAGCCCTTTATGCGCAATCATTTTTGCATGGAGTTATCGAATTTTTTCAAGGTGCTGGTGATGCAGCACTAGAAAACTTTGTTGGACTACAACCGCATGAGAATGATAAATTAGAAAGTAAGACAACTTACCAAGCTGGAAGGTTGGCTGGAAATGTTATATCAATAGCCGGGTCCATTGTAGAAATATTTGAAGGTATTTCGCTCATAGGCGGATCTAATTTCTTAACTATCGTCGCAGAAGTAGGAACTGGTGGGTTAGCATCACCAATTGTTATTCCATTAGATATAGCAGCAACAGCTGCTGGGGCTAGTCTTTTTGCACATGGTGGATTTGTTTGGAATAAATCGATTCAAAATGCTAAGGATACTATTCAAAAAATCCAGTCTTCTGGTGGAGGTAAGGGTGCGAGTAATCGAATACCTTCTTATGGAAAAGATTCTGTACCTAAAGGCCCATACCGTGAAGTAAATGGTTATCCAATAAAAGTGAAAGCAGGAGCTCAAGAAAAGCATATTCCTGATACACCGAACTATAAACAAGAATTAGCAAATGGAAAAAATAAGAGCATTTTCTATGGCGATAATAAAATAGCGCAAGAATTGCTTGATAAGTTCGCCGGGAAAGGTGAACTATTAAAAAACGGTAGAGAAAGAGTAGACTTTGGTGAGCCAATAGGAAAATATTATGACCGCAATACTGGTGAATACTATGAGACTACTAAAGGGTTGATCCATTATGGAAAAGATGGCGCTCATATAGTACCATCAAGACCATAAAAATCATAAGAAAAGAGGAAGCAAATGGGGTACGATTCTTTAATTGGAACATTAATAAATTATGAACATAGTGACATGATACTAGAATGGAAAAGTGGATTGAGGATTATTGGAGAACTAGATACAGTTTTTGAAACAGACAATGGACTAGATGAGGATGATATAAATTATACAGAATATGATGCAGCTGTATTTAGAGTAAATAATATTTTATCTCGACCTAATACAAACGAAGGTACTGTATATAATTGGTTAAAACAAGAAAAAAGTTCATTGGTTGAAATTTCTCTCTATGATGATCCGCCAAGTGCAGTGTTTTTAACTGACGGAAAAAGAGTATGGGAAAGAAAAATGTGTAAATAATAGGTGGCATTTAAACTGTTACCTTATTAGTCAAATTAGATTTAGTTAATTTTGATATATGGTTTTTAAAGGAATCAGAACAGGCTACTAACATATACTCTGGTATGAAGAAAAGATATCCTAATCGTAAGCTGATTCCTTTTGCTAAAAGAGTTGATAATGATGATACTGCATGTTTTGAAATCGGCAAAGGAAGTAAAGTTCAACTTATTCATGATTTTGCTTCTGAAGGCTTTGAACAAAGAAAAGATAAGCATCCTATTATTTTAGAAGTTAATACTGAAAAAGCTAGAGAAGAAGGCGTTAAATTTTATTTAGGAAATGAAAAAGTTTGGTTAGCAGATGAGATTCCTAGTGAGTTTATCGCAATTAATAAGAATTAATTGAATCTATTCTACTAGATTATGACGGCAGGAAAAATTTTTTCTTTAAGATATATATTTGAATGAACCACGTTATCTGTCTTAAAATAAACAAATAAATGGCGAGTTACTTATGGAAAATAATCAACAAGAGAGACTTCACATTTGAGGTCTCTTTTGTTGATTTCAATTGAAAATTATTATTTGAGCGAATGCACTTTCGTACCTTGCATTTCACAGGCACATAGGCTTTAATTGATGCTATATAGTATGTTTTTCAATGTCAAAAAACATTAGAAAAACAGGGCAATATTATTAAATAGCCGGGTCCATTGTAGAAATGTTTGAAGCTATTTCGCTCATAGGCGGATCTAATTTCTTAACTATCGTCGCAGAAGTAGGAACTGGTGGGTTAGCATCACCAATTGTTATTCCATTAGATATAGCAGCAACAGCTGCTGGGGCTAGTCTTTTTGCGCATGGTGGATTTGTTTGGAATAAATCGATTCAAAATGCTAAGGATACTCTTCAAAAAATCCAGTCTTCTGGTGGAGGTAAGGGTACAGGTGTTGATGGTCAGGGAGCCAGTGTAGCAGGGAACATTGGAAAAAATGATAAACTAGCAAGTCAAGGGCATGTTGATGCTGGCGTTTCAGGTGCTCCAAAAGTTGATGCAGGAAAACAGGGTAAACATGTTCCTGGTCATGGGAATAATGTCTCAACCAAATCGCAGTGGGGAGCAGGGAAAAATGGAGTAGTAGAGACACAAGAAGCATGGGTGAAAGGAACACCAGTAAAGCCAGACGGAAGTGTTAGAGTGCATGATTTTGGAAAGCCAATAGGTCCAAATGGAGAAACGAGGGTAAAGGTTCATATGGATGGTAAAGGAAATATACATGGGTACCCTGTACAATAAAGGAGAATAATTATGAGTGATGAGATACTAAAAGTTGTTAATAAATTATATAAACAAGGTGATTTCCAATATGTTTTGGGGAAATTTGTTGATAAACATTTTTGGGATGGAGAAATTAATAAAATATCAAATATAAACGTTGATAATATTACTGATTTTAGTTATTCAACATGTTTTTCTTACATTCTTCTACCACTAGATGTGAAATTTCGTTTTGGTAGTGTAGAATTCAGTGAGTACGTTCGGAAGCAATCAGAAATTAATTGTGTAATGCTAATGATTTCGGCAATCGCGCCATATGCAGTGGTTAAATATTTAAGATATAGATATACTAATGGTACAATCGAGCTAGTTGAAGAGTCCTCGCCATACAATGATGAATCTAAGAAAATAGGAAGTAGTATTTTAAAATTATTAGATAGTAACGGAATAAAGAATCTTGATAAAGAAACGTTAAGTATTGAAGTGGAGGATGTTTCGTTAGAGTTAAAGGAAACAGGTGTTACTATATATAATTGTCTATTTGAAGATGAGTATTAAAAAGAAACATTAATGATTGTGCAGAAACCAAAGAAGGGATATAAATAATAGAGGTAGATTAGTAGTTGTTAAGAAGTGATTACAGTTCGAAAATGTAGTCTCATTAAAAAGAGTGACCCTCTTTAGAAAACTTTTATGAGTGTACTCCATAGGGTAAATGTCCGAATATTTGTTAAAAATCGTTACAAAAATTACAATTTATGTAATAGGAAGATGAAAGTTAAAAATTTCTAGGGATAAACCAGTTTCAACACTAGGGCAAGTTAAAGGTGGATGTAGCTTCAGATATTAAAAAGATGAAATTAAAGTATACTGTGAAGAACAAGGATTGTACTCGATGTATATTTTTAGAGATAAAGAAATTAATTGCGCAAAAATGAATGAAGAAGCATCAGAAATAGACAGGGTGGGCTTGCGAGAAATGTGGGCTCACCTTTCGTCTGTTCAAATTGATTATGTGGTGGTGCTAAACTAAGTAAAACTAAAGATGGAAGACAAATGTCAAATGATTGGTTGAATGGTGCGAAGACCCGAAAAAGTAGAATATTGAAGGCAGTTGATGGAGATGCAAAATTAGCATCAAAGATTACGAAAGCATTACAAGATCAGGAAGTTGAGAGAGTGTTATCAAAGGTTGATAGTAGTGGAAATGTGAAAACATTTAGAATAGATGCAAAGGGAGACATAATTGGAGAATGGCCATAATTTAAGGCACTAGGAGGAATTGAATAGTATGAGAGATCCTTTATGTATAGAAGAAAAATGTAGAGAAGGAATAGAATATAATAAAGAGTTTATTGAGGAAAATAGAGAGGAGATTAAAAGTTTTGAAGAAGATGAAAGGAATGGTATTCAAAGAAAGGCTAAAGATAATAAAAGTCTTATAGAAGGAAGGTATCTATTAAATTTTAATTATGAGTTAGAGGATATTAACGCAAAATATTCCCTAGGAGAAGCTATCCATACAATAGAAGGAGATTTTGACAAAGCTCTTATTGATTTGAGGCATATAGGGGAAAATGAAGTTGGATATTTAAATCTAATTTGGATGATATCTCTAGGGATTTTATTAGAAACAGATAAAAAAAATCTTGTAAGTTTAGCCAAGCTAGTTGAGAAGGAAAATATGAACGACGCAGTAATCGATTTCCTCTTATGCGCTAGTGATATTGGATACACAAAAATGACGAATGTTTATTTTAAAGAAAATCCATATGCAAAAACGAGAGAGATTATAGAACTTGCACAAATAGATAAAAAAGAAGCGTCTAAAAGATTACAAACGTATATGGAGAAAGAATGGTTTAGAGGCCATTATGATTATGAATGGAAAAATGCCCACAAAGAACCTGGATATGTAGGGTATTGGAGCTTTGAGACAGCTGCAATAGTAAAGATACTCGGACTTGATGATACAAGTTTAAAAGATAATAATCATTATCCATATGATTTGGCACATTATAAAAATGAAATGAAATTCAAGCATATAGACCTAAGTGAATATCACTATGAAGATGAGACAGAAGAAATAGAGGATATAGTAGAAGGAATTGAACATAATCCTGCATTGGAAAATATTATTCCTCCAAGATGGCATTCATTGGTCAATGAATTAATAAATGATTATGAGAATATGGATGATAGTAGTTTTTATGAAAAATACAAAAAAACGATAGGAATAGGTCAAGTGTGGTTCTTACCACAAGAGTATGAAGAAGAAAATGAGCAAAAAAATCTATTAGGAAGTTTAATTGTGTTTGCCCTGACGGTAAGAGATTATATATTACAATTGGACTATAAAGAAGATTTAGAGGACTACATCGATAATCTTAAAAATTTCTGGAATGGATCAGAGACAAAGTTAGTTCAATTTATGTTAGAGAATGATCAAAATTATTATGCATGGGTACCAAAAGAAGCAAGCATCCCAAATATGTATGAAGTGAAGATAGAGAGTGTCGATGTAGAGGAAGTTCTATAACGAACAAATCGAAATGGTTTTTATTATATGTAATATTAGAATGCATTTTACTAGTTAATTGAAAACAATGCATGCGTGGCAGAAAAAAGGATGTATTGTTACTAAAAATTAGAGGGAAAGAAGGCTGTTGGATTGAGTTAAGCACCTCATTGTCAATATACGACAATAGGTGCTTTTTTGCGTGCAATGAAGAAAAAATAAAAGATTCATTTTCACTCTATTTCATCTTCGAATTACATGTTATAATTTGGAAAAAAGTATATTCTTAATTTTTAGATAATTAAAAGGTGGTAGATACTATATGAGTACATTAAAGAAAATTACTAATAATATTTCGAAGGTTATTATAGGAAAAGACGAATCGATAGAACTAGCAGCCATTGCTCTAATAGCAAGAGGACACATTTTATTAGAGGATGTACCTGGGACAGGAAAAACAACATTAGCGAAAAGTTTGGCTAAAAGTGTGGACGCTAAATTTCAAAGAATACAATTTACAGCGGATACTTTGCCTGGAGATGTTATTGGCCTTGAATATTTTGATGTGAAGGAATCGGATTTTAAAACGAGGTTAGGTCCTATTTTTGCAAATATCGTATTAGTGGATGAAATTAATCGATCTGTACCGAGAACACAATCTTCGTTACTTGAGGTTATGGAAGAGCGTACTGTTACAATTGCGAAACAGACCCATTCATTACCAGAACCTTTTTTAGTTATAGCAACGCAAAATCCACTCGAATCAGCGGGCACATTTCCTTTACCAGATGCTCAGTTAGACCGGTTTTTACTCACAATACGCCAAGGTTATCCTACGAGAGAAGCTGAAAAGGAAATGATGAATCGGTTTCAAATGAATGATCCGTTAGAAACGTTACATTCTATTATTTCAAGTGAAGAAATTATTACGATGCAAAAGCGTGCAAGAGAAGTGTTAGTAGGGAATGATGTGCAAGATTATCTCCTTGAAATTATTGAAGCAACTCGTAACCATGAGTTAATTGAAATTGGTGTAAGCCCTCGGGGAACGTTGGCATTTATGAGAGCAATTCAAGCACGGGCAATATTAAATGAAAGAGATTACTGTACGCCAGATGATATTAAGACGCTCGCTGCATCAGTTTGTGCTCATCGTTTAACGTTAACGATTGAGGGAGAGATGAAAACGACGAAAGAACAAATTATGAAAGAAATTCTTCATACGATTAGTGTGCCAGTGGAGAATGTACGATGAATCAACAGCTTGTGTATACACCTTTAGCGGAGCCTTTCGTAATGGGGGTTATGTCAGTTGTAGCCGTTATTTTAAGTGTATTTTCAAGTAATCTACTGTTTTTATCTCTCGTATTTTTATATGTAATTTTAATAGGTGCTATGCATGTATATATACGTAAAGTATCTCGTGTTGAATGGGAATACAGTCAAGGGAATTCGAATGTTTTTATAGGTGAAACGAATATGTGCAAAATGAAAATTTCAAACAAGTCGATATTTCCTATTCTTAATATCGTATTTCGATTTAAATGTGAAAATAAGCTAACTTGGAATCATGATGAAATAAACAAAAATCATAGTACAGGTTCAAATTATTATATGAATTTTAATTTAAAAGGAAGGGAGTCAGTTTCATTTGATTTGCAAGCTGTAGCGTTAAAAAGAGGCATCGCGAAATGGGAAGAAGTTGAAATTGTTATTACTGATCTCTTTGGATTTATAACGAACCATATAACATATAAACAAGTTGATACGCCCTCTTATTTAGTCTTACCAGCTGTTCCGAAAATACAAGTTCCTGAATTACAAGAATGGTCACGAGGATTTCGAAAAGCGATGTCTTCACCCTTATATGATGAAACGAAAGTAATGGGAGTAAAGTCTTATGAAAATGAAGATTTTCGTTCCATCCACTGGAGTGCAACAGCGAAAACAGGGACGATAATTGCGAAAAAGTATGAGCGAACACAATGTGATAAATACGCGATTTATCTCAACTTGCAAAATAAAAGTGGTGTTTCTTTGCGAAATGATATAGAGGAACTAATTGAATTAACAGCAGGTATATGCAAACAACTTCTTATGCAAAACTGTTCGTTTGAAGTATGGATCAATAGTGTAAAAGATAACGGTTTGCTACATATAAAAAATGGGGATAATCGGAAACATTTGCAAAATGTATTAAGGGTACTTGCCTCGATATCAGACCAAGATACGCCTATATCTTCTTCTTACTTTTACACAGCAGGCTTTCGTCGAAAGGAACTGGATGCGGTTCCTTTAATTATTGGTACTTCACCAAAGAAATACAGTAGAACGAATAAATGGATTGTAATGAAAGAATAAGAAGGGGCTTATGTCATGGTGAATAAAAAGCGGCATATGAAAGTGAAGTTATGGAGTGTAAGAACTTTAATCATACTTTTCTTTGCGATTAGTGCGATAACGTTATCACAAGGTGTTGTGTATGTACAAGACATAGTAAAAGAGCGTTTTTTCAGTAAGACTAAGACAATATCGGAAAGAAATTATGACTTTACTAGTATAGGTGAAAATTTTGATGATTCCAAAATAGATGAAGATGAATATGAAGAAGTAGAAGATACAGGTATAAGAACGAAAACGGGTAAAAAATTTCAACCTTTCGAAAGAGAAAGTCTATGGAATGACGTGCTTTCTGTTCTTTCAAATGTATGGATTACTATAGTTTTTTATGTGATAATCGCAATATCAATTATATATGCCATCTACAAGTATATTAGGAAAAAATTGACGAAAACAGAAATAGTACAGGAGAAAGAATCGATCACAAAGCAAACTGCGGTAAGAAGCATAAAGAATGAAAAAGTCATTCATCAGTTAGAACAGCCGTTACCGACAGATACGATAAGAAAAACGTTAGTTGAATGGGAAAGAACATTACCATTTCATGAACAGAGAAGGTCCTATGAAACGATGCAACAATGGTTAAAAAGAATTTGTAGAACAAGGGATATTATCTCGTTATATGAGTCTGTTCGTTATGGGGAAAAGACGTATACGGATTTAGATGTGAAAGAAATAATGAAGTGGGTAGAGGGAGATGGGAAGGTGGATACATAAATATCCACCTTTTCTTTTTTTATACGGAAATTTGATTAACATGAATTATTTTCTTATATGAAACCGTATTTAAATAGGTAAACAAAATTAACATTATTTACTTATACTTTATTACATGTTAACCTATACTTAATTTTTATAAACTATAATTAATTTTTAAGTTTTTTAAGGGTGTGAAAATGTAATGAAATCGGTATTAAAAAGCATACTTATTTCCTTTGTTTTTTCTGCAGTAGGTATGTGTTGGTTACTGTACGTATTATTCAAAGGGGACGGAGACTGGTTATTGTCTTGGATAGGTGTATTAATGGCATATTTATCTCTATATACTTTAATAGATTTATATTGTAAAAATACATACGATAAAAAAATAAATAAATGGCTTATAAAAACAGCGGTGACTAGTTTTAGTTTTTCTGTATTAGGAATCTCATTTTGTATCATACATGAGCTATTAACACCATGGAGTCTTAGTTTAATGGTGTGGTATTGGTTGCTAATGTTAGTATTATTTTTAACAACTATAATATCATTAATCAGTTTAGTATTTGTTAATCGTAAAAATCACAATTTCACCGTTGGATATAGAATGCTCATACTTCTAAATGTATTTCTTACATTGGGACCAGTATTATGGCCGCTATTACTTTCTATTATTGGAAATGGTATGAATGCTAGTGCGGGCTGGTAAAAAGGCATATAAATTAGTTGTGTAAAGAATAGGATGAAAAGTTGATATAGAATTTTAAATGTTTAAGAGAACATGTTTACATAAAAAATGAAAACATGTTCTCTTTTTATTTGCATGCATAACTCTTCCTCAGTTTACCCTATTTAAATTTAAACGTAAGTATTTCGTAAGGAATGGATAAGAAAAAAGAGAGATTTATCATATAGGATGAAAGTATAGCCTGAATCAATCCGATATTAATGGAGGAGAGAAAGCCTTATGAAAAAATGTAATTCAATTAAGTTAGCAAGTTTTGCAGTTTTATTAGCGGGTACTGCTCTATTCACACCTGGTTTTACTGTGACTGCAGAGTCAACCCAAAATATTTCTAGTTCGTCACAAGTACATGATCAAAAGAATCGTAATGGCTGGAAACAAGTAATGCAGGAAACAGTACAGCTTGGTGCTGTAGGAATATTAGCTAAGGCGTCTAATAACGGAAAAACTAATAGTTTTACTGCAGGCGTGGCGGACTTAAGTACAAAGAAACCGGTGAATTCGGATTATCGCTTTCGGATTGGTAGTGTGACGAAGACGTTTACTGCCACGACTATTCTTCAATTAGTAGGAGAAAATCGCTTACAACTTGACGATCCAATTGAAAAGTGGCTACCGGGTCTCGTGCAAGGAAATGGGTATGATGGTAATCAAATTACGATACGACAACTTTTGAATCATACGAGTGGTATCGCTGAATACTTAAAGTCAAAAGACGCGGACATAATGAATTCGAAAAAAACGTATACAGCAGAAGAAATAGTGAAAATAGGCCTTTCGCTGCCTCCAGATTTCTCGCCGGGTAAAGACTGGTTGTATTCAAACACAGGATACGTAATACTAGGAATGCTTATTGAAAAAATAACTGGAAATAGTTATGCGGAAGAAATCGAAAAGCGAATTATTGAACCTTTGGACCTATCAAATACGTTTTTACCAGGAAATTCACCCGTCATCCCAGGAAAGAATCATGCTCGTGGATATGTGAAAATGGAAGGAACAGGCGAGTTGAAAGACATTACGTATTATAATCCGAGTTTAGCTAATGCAGCTGGAGATATGATTTCTAATGCGGATGATTTAAATAAGTTCTTTTCATCTTTACTCGGTGGTAAGTTACTGAAGGAACGCGAGCTAAAAGAAATGCTTACTACAGTTCCTATAGAAGGCAAAGGGGTTGGTGACGCATACGGTCTTGGAATCTATGAGACTAAACTTCCAAACGGTGTTTCAGTTTGGGGGCATGGAGGAGGAATTCCTGGATTTACAACTTTTGCTGGGGGAGTAATTGGAGGCAAACATACATTGGCTATCAGTCTCAACTCTATAGGTGGGGTCGATATTGTTCCGCAGTTTAATAAAATGATGCAAATTGAATTTAATAAATAGATGAAAAGAAAGTGAATGGAATTTTGTTATAGTTATATTTAAAAGAGGTGCTTTTTTAAGTTCGTAACTATGGACAGTAGTTGCATTTATGATATGACATCAAGTGTATTCCAAAGTGAAAATCAATCTTAATGCTTACGACAAAATAAAAAAGGATGTCAGTTACATGACATTCTTTTTATTTTGGATAAAAGAGGTATGCATACAGTTCTGAAAATTGTTATTTTTAAAATTTTTACATATAATGAAGGATATAGGGGCACCAATTGGGGAGTTATGAATGGAAAATACTTTAGTTAGTTAAATATTACTCGTTTTAATCAAAATAATTATGAGTTGATTTGGAGTTGAATACAATGGGGAAAAATCATTATAAATGGAGTAATAAACAATTACGAGAACATGTTGAAGTACTAGATGGTAAGAGAAGCACACACATATTATTAAAGAATGCAACATATTTAAATTCTTATATGCGCGAGTGGATGACAGCGAACATTTGGATATATAATGATCGAATTGTATACGTAGGGGAGCAGCTGCCAGAGCAATTAACGGAGTGTGAAGTTGTTGATTGCGAAGGAAAGTATGTCGTACCCGGTTACATAGAACCACATGCACATCCGTATCAGTTGTATAACCCAGAGACGCTAGCGAATCATGCGATGCAGTTTGGGACAACAACTTTTATTAATGATAATTTAACTTTATTTTTCACATTAAAGCGTGAAGAAGCATTTCGTTTATTAGATGAATTCAATAAGATTCCAGCAAGTGTGTATTGGTGGTGCCGTTTTGACGGACAGACTGAATTGCAAAACGGGGAATCTTTGTTTAATAGTGAAGAAATAATAGAGTGGCTGCAGCATGAAGCGGTTCTTCAAGGCGGCGAGCTAACAGCATGGCCAAAACTATTACATGGCGATGATGAAATGTTAACTTGGGTGCAGGAAACGAAGCGATTGCAAAAGAAAGTAGAAGGACATTTTCCGGGTGCATCTGAAACGACTTTAGCGAAGTTAAAACTGTTAGGTACAGATTGTGATCATGAAGCGATGACAGGGCAGGAAGCTTTCACTCGTCTTATGCAAGGTTACACTGTTTCCTTAAGAAATTCTTCAATCCGCCCAGATTTAGAAGTTTTACTGAAAGAATTGTTGGAACTAGGCGTAAAGCAGTTTGATAGATTCTTTTTTACAACAGACGGCTCACATCCTTCGTTTTATGAGAATGGAATGACAAACGTTATGATTTCTACCGCGATAAAACAAGGAGTACCAGTAATAGATGCATACGATATGGCAAGTTATAATATTGCTCGCTATTATAATATGGAACATGTACATGGTTCGATTGCGACAGGTAGAATTGCTAATATCAATATTTTAGAAAGTAAAGAAAACCCAGTACCAATCAGTGTCCTTGCAAAGGGGAAATGGGTGAAGCGTGACGGTGTAAATACACATGAAGCATTACATATAGACTGGAGTAAACATAAAGTAACTCCATTATCATTAGATTGGTCCATAGAAAAAGAGGATATGATTTTCTCTAATAAAACGGGGATACACTTATTAAATAACGTTATTACAAAACCATACACTAGTGAAATCAATATAGACTGTGATGAATTGTCCACAGATCATGATGAATGTTTCTTTATGATGATTGCTCGTGATGGCAGTTGGCAAGTGAATATAGCTGTGAAAGGTTTTGCGAAAGAACTAGGTGGGCTTGCTAGCTCTTATTCTGGTACAGGTGACATCATTCTTATCGGAAAAAGAAAAGAAGATATGCTTACAGCTTTTCGTAGAGTAAAAGAGCTTGGCGGGGGAATGGTAATAGCTGAAAAGAATGAAGTATTACACGAAATAGCATTACCATTGCTCGGGATTATGTCTAATTTAAAAATGAGAGAATTAATACAGGAAGAGAAACAGATGGTGAAATTACTACAAGAGCGTGGCTACGCGCATGATGATCCAGCATTTACAATTTTATTCTTTTCTGCGACGCACTTGCCTTTTATACGAGTAACACCTATAGGATTATATGATGTGAAAAGTAGTAAGGTAGTTGCCCCGCCCGTGAATTTGATAAAGCAATATTAAAAAGAAAGATCCTATAAAAATTTTATTTTATAGGATCTTTCTTATTATTAGCATAAGAATATTGTAAGCCTCAAATGATATAGTATCTAAATCATTTGAGGTGATATGTAAATATGAAAAAAATATTTTACATTTTAAGCGTATTTATTCTGTGTGTATCGATACAACACGTTGTACATTCCCAATCAGATGCACCAGAATTATCTTCGGATTGTCTCGAAGAAAGAAAAGTTAGAGATGAAAAGCATGTGAAGAATATAATACAGGACATTAAATCCACATTTAATTTAAATATTGATGAACATAGTTTTTGGGAAGTAAGTAAAAGAGATCTGGAGGCTGCTCATTTGATGTATGGTGGAAAGGAAAATGATTCTTATTATAATTCGCTAACTAAAATTTATGATAGTGGTGGATTTAGCGAACAGCCCAGCTTATTTGTGAGGGCACAAGAAGCATTTTTACTTTATAAAGAAAAAGATAATATCAATGTAATGAAACGCCTAAAACTAGACGTTGAAAAAGGGGAATGGCTCGTTATAAAAACGAAAAAGAAGAAAGGGAAAAAAGTGAAATTTAAGCCGTTGCAATGTGAAAAAGATTATATGAAAAAGAGAAATGAATAACAAAATACTTATTCATGCTGTTTTTATTCAACGATATTTTGCTGTTGATTTGAAATAGAAAAAGGTAAACGAACATATTAGCTTTATGGAATATGTTTGTTTACCTTTTTTTGAGAGATTTAATAATTGGGGATTATTTACTGCCTAATGAATTTATAACATTCAATGAATTTGTTCTTCATAAACATTAGATTTTGTGTCAAATGATTTATACATTGCCGAAACACCTATGTATATTTTATTCTACAGTATTTATAAAAGAATGTTGGCTATTCATAAGAAATATGATTGGCACGGTTTTTGCTTGTATTACATGTAAGGAAGGGAGATTGTATGTAAGGAATCTGTACTCGTAATAGTATAAAACAAGCTACTATTGCATTATTAATCATAGTTGTATTTATAGGGGAACTGTAAATACATACAAATAAGTGGTTTTTTTGATTTTAAAATTCTGAATTTTCATTTAAATAACTAGGGGGCAATGGTATGGTTAAATATTCGAAAATTTCTAAGTGGATTCTTGGTGTTGGACTAGTGACAATAACGTGTAATGGTTTGCAAATTCAAGCAGAGACAAAAGAGAAAAATGTGAAGAACGTATTACAAATGGAGCCGGTAGGAATACAGAAATCTGTTGATGAATTGGCGCACCCTTCAAAAGTACAAGAAAATGAATCTTTTACAAAACGGTTAAAATTAGCGGATTTATCGCAGCGTCCACTAGCACCAACCGATAATATTAAGCCGTTAGCTGAAGAAAAAAAGTATTCGATGGCTGAGTTAAATCAATTAAATAATAAACAATTAACTGATCTTCTTGTGACAATTAAATGGTATCAAATTCCGGAATTATTTCAGTTTAATAGTGATAGTCTTAAATTCTATCAAGATGATAGCCGAATGCAAGCGATTATTAATAAACTAGCAGAACAAGGACAAGCTTATACGCAAGATGATTCAAAAGGGATTGAAACATTAGTAGAAGCTCTACGTGCAGCGTTTTATTTAGGTTTTTACCATGATGAATTAAGCAAACTAAATGAGCGTAGCTACCATGATAAATGTTTACCAGCTTTAAAAACAATTGCAAAAAATCCAAATTTCAAACTTGGTACATCAGAACAAAATAAAGTAATTGCATCATATGGAAAATTAATTGGAAATGCATCAGCAGATGTTGAAACGGTTTTATATACAGGTGAAATTTTTAAACAATATAACGATAATCTTGCAACTTTCATTGAAGACCGAACAAAAGGAGACGCTATATATGAGTTGATGAAGGGAATTGACTTTGATATTCAGACGGATATGTACACGACTGGAAAAGAGCCAAAAGATACGATGTGGTTTCGGAATATCGATAACTTTATTAATGAAGTAAATCGTTTTGCACTACTTGGTACAGTAACAAATAAAAATGGATGGTTAATTAATAATGGAATTTATTATGCTGGCCGATTGGGCAAGCTTCATAGCACGCCGACAAAAGGACAACAAGTTGTTACAGATGCAATGCGAATTTATCCATATTTAGGAGAGCAATACTTTGTTGCGGCAGAACAAATTACTACAAATTATGGAGGAATAGATGCGAATGGAAAAACTGTAAATTTAGATCAAATTCGGGAAGAAGGTAAAAAGAAATATTTACCGAAAACGTATACGTTTGATGATGGAGCAATTGTCTTTAAAGCTGGGGATAAAGTTAGCGAAGAGAAAATTAAACGTCTATACTGGGCGGCAAAAGAGGTGCGTTCTCAATTTTATCGTACAGTTGGTAGCGATAAACCACTTGAAAGTGGACATGCTGATGATGTGTTAACGATGGTTATTTATAATAGCCCAGATGAGTATCAATTTAATCGTCAACTGTACGGATATGAAACGAATAATGGTGGGATTTATATTGAAGGGACAGGGACTTTCTTTACATATGAACGTACACCAGAGCAAAGTATTTATAGTCTGGAAGAATTGTTCCGCCATGAATTTACGCACTACTTACAGGGAAGGTACGAAGTTCAGGGATTATGGGGCCAAGGGGAAATGTATCAAAATGAACGTTTAACATGGTTTGAAGAAGGGAATGCAGAGTTCTTTGCAGGTGCAACGCGATTAGATAGTGTAGTACCGCGAAAAAGTATAATTGGTGGGTTATCTAATGATCCTGCAAAACGTTATACAGCATCACAAACATTAAATGCGAAATATGGAACGTGGGATTTTTATAATTATTCGTTTGCACTGCAATCATATATGTATAATAAGCGCCCAGAAATGTTCGATAAAGTACATGATTTAATTCGCGCAAATGATGTTTCAAGTTACGATGCATACCGTGCTACATTAAGCAAAGATAATAAGTTAAATGAAGAATATCAATCTTATATGCAAATGCTTATTGATAATCGCGATAAGTATACAATTCCACAAGTATCAGATGAGTATTTAACTCAGCATGATCCAAAATCGCTTTCGGACGTTACTTCAGATATTACGAATGAAGCGAAATTAAAAGATGTGAAAGTAACAAAGAATACATCACAATTCTTTAATACATTTACACTACAGGGGACATATACAGGAAGTGCGGCTAAAGGAGAAGTTGAGGACTGGAAAGTGATGAATGAAGCAACAAATGATATGTTGAAACGTCTTTCAGGAAAAGAGTGGACAGGATATAAAACATTGACTGCTTATTTTGTAAATTACCGTGTAAATAATGCTGGGCAATTTGAATATGATGTTGTGTTTAGCGGAGTGAATACGGAAGAAGGTACGGCTGTAGAAAAAGAACCAAATAATTCATTTGAAACAGCAAACCCACTATCTTTGAATATTTTGTTAAGAGGAACCTTGAGCGATCAAGATCAGGGGGATAAATTTGTTATTGATGTAAAGGATCAAAAAGATTTACAAATTTCTGTTACGAACGAACAAAATCTTGGACTGAACTGGGTATTATATTCTGAATCAGATTTAAATAATTATGTAGCTTATGCAACAAAACGTGATGGAAACAAATTGCTTGGAAATTATAATGCAAAGCCAGGGAAATATTACTTAAGTGTATATAAGTATGGTGGTGGAACAGGGAATTATACGGTACAAGTAAAATAGTTTACTATAGTTTGTTTTGAAAGGCTACTTATCGCATTTTTTAGCGAAATAAAGTATTTAATGTTAAACATTAAACTAATTCAACATATCCCTGTTCTAATTATAGAACAGGGATATGTTGGCTTTATATTTTCAAATTAAATAACCTCATTGGATTTTGACAAGAAAATAATTAATATAGAGTTGAATTCTCATTCGTAAAGCATGTTTTAATCTTCTTAATGCTCTTTCATTTTTGTCTCGATTTTTGTTTTCAAATCAGTGGATACTCGATTGAAATACCCCAAAACGATCTTCCTAATATCATCGGATATAACTTTCAAATCACTAGCTAAGTTTTCAGCGAGATGTTCTTTTTCTATCGGCTGTAACTTCGTGTAAAATTCACCAGCCTGCGTAAAGTCATCCTGTTTCGTTATAGAAGTTCTTTCAAGTTTACCTTCAACGTACCTTCCTTCACCGGTTGTAATTTGATTAGCAGGTGTCCAATCTTGCTGCTGGTTAATCGTTAATTTGCGAAATTCGGGACCAATTCTTCTTCTTTGTGAATCACTGTAAATGTTAGCGCGCCCTTGCAGCATTTTATCATCTGATAACTCAGCGCCTTCTAGCAAATTAGAAGGAGAGAAGGCGACTTTTTCTACTTGTTCCATAAAATTTTCAGGATTTTTATTTAATACCATTTTCCCGACTGGTATGAGAGGATACGTCTGTTCATCCCATACTTTTGTGTCATCTAAAGGATCATAAGAAAGATGCGCTTCATCTTTCGGATCCATGAGCTGGACGTATAAACCATACTCCACTGGTTTACCATTTTCAATAGCATCATATAAATCTTTCCCGCTATAATCAGGATTTTCGGCAGCTAGTTTAATTGCTTCTTTACTAGTAATGTACTGTACACCTTCAAACGGGTACCAATGATACTTTACATACTTTCGATTACCTTCCGCATTTCTCCATACATATGTATTAACACTATGTCCTGGAATGTGGCGAAGACTTTTGGCCGTACCATTATTAGAGTATAAACGGACAACAAAATGAATAGATTCAGGTGCTTTAGCGACAAAACTCCAAAATCTATTAGGGTCTATTAAATTATTTTTAGGTGAAGGCAATAATGCTTGAATCGTTTCAGGGAAACGCATCGGATCGCGAACAGAAAAAACAGGAATGTGATTACATAAAAGGTCAAAAATGCCTTCTTTTGTATAAAATTTTGTAGAAAAACCGCGTACATTTCTAGCAGTATCCGGTGTTCCTTTCGTACTAACAGCTAACGAAAATCGCACCATAACAGGAACTTTTTCATTAGAATTTTGTAAAAAACTTAATTTAGTATGTTCAGACATCGAATATATCGTTTGAAAATAACCGAACGCACCAAATCCTTTTACATGAACAGGTCTTTCTAAAATTTTTTCATGAATAAATTGTTGTAATGACTCATGCAGTACACTATCTTGCTCTAGTACGGGTCCACGTGAACCAACTGTTTGAGAGTGAAATTTAGCTGGTTCAGTAAGTTCTCGATGTTTATTAAAGTCTTCTTCTAATAATTCTTTCCTATGTTTATCATATTTTTCATTCATCGATATAGCCTCCAAATTTTTTCGTCGATTGTTACTAAATATGATTTTATAGTCTCGATTATGTATGACATACAAAGTTCAAAGCAGTAACATACCGCTAGATGAAAAAAACACATATGTAGTGGACCTGTTGAAATAGAAGAAATTATGGAAAAATGAATATCGGGAAGAGAAAGCACACGTTTTAATAAAAAATGTGGAAGAAAACCACTATTAAAGTTTCAATCTTAAAACTTAATTTATAAACGATTATATAGAGAATGAACGTTAAAAAAGGAAAAATAACTAGGAGGAATTTAACATGTCGGATTGGTTTCAATTAGATAAAGAATATATGATGTCTACATATTGTCGGACAGAGGTTGCAATGGAAAGAGGAGAAGGATGTAAACTATATGATGTAGATGGTAAAGAGTATTTAGATTTATTTTCTGGCGTAGGAGTAAATGTACTAGGATACAATCATCCTAAAATTGTACAAACGACAATGGAGCAAGTTGTGAAATCGTTGCATTTACCGTTTCATTTCTTAAACCCAGTTGCAATTGAGTATGCAAAGAAATTAGTAGAGTGTACTTTAAAAAGCGGAAAAGTCTTTTTTACAAACTCTGGTACGGAAGCGACAGAAACAACTTTGAAATTAATTGATAAATATAGAGCTAATACGAATGAAGAACGTGAAGGAATTGTAGTGCTGAAGAATAGTTTCCATGGGCGTACGTTAGGGGCACTTCATTTTACGAGACAAGAAAGTGTATATCAAAATTTCCCTAAAACATTGATTCCTGTATATGAAGTAGAGCGCGAAAATATAGACCAATTAGAGGAGACTATTATTAAAGAAAAACCAATTGCGATTATGCTAGAGCCTGTTTTAGGAAGTGGAGGAATTTATCCTTTATCAAGTGAATATTTACATGGTGTTCAATATTTATGTGAAAAATATAATGTACTTCTTGTCGTTGATGAAGTTCAAAGTGGTATGGGTAGAACGGGAAAACTATTTGCTTATCAAAATTTTAATATTACACCAGATATTATTCAAATTGGTAAAGGAGCAGGAGGCGGGATACCGCTAGGAGGAATTATTGTAGGCAAAAAGTTATGTGATGTATTTTCACCAGGAGATCACGGGACAACGTTTGCTCATTCATCAATGGGAACAGCTTTAGGGTTAACGGTATTAAACACATTGATTGAAGATGGTTTAATGCACGAAGCGTATGAAACGTCACTATATTTAAATGATAAATTACAAGAAATTCAGAAAGAAAACTCTTATTATATTCAGGAAGTACGTCATGCTGGTATGATGTTTGGAATTAGTCTGAATGATACGAATGAAAATGTGAAGAAATTACAGGTTGAGCTAATGAATAAAGGAATGTTAGTCGATGTAACACAAGGGAATATTATTCGATTACTTCCGCCGTATATTATTACGAAAGAGGAAATTGACGCATTTATGAATCAGTTTATTATTTGTTTAGATAAAGTTGCTGCTGTAGTAAGTGCTTAAAAATTAAAGCTATATTTTATAAAAAGTGCACTCTAATTGTTAGAAGTAGTTTTACAATTGGGGTGCACTTTTTATAGTAGAATTTTATTTATTGATATTTGGTTGGTGAGGAAAAGAGAAAGTAAATGTGTAAAGATAGTAGATAAAACGAGTGGTACTAACAACTAATGATAGAACGTTTTGAAAATAATAGCATACGAATATATAAATAATAAGAATGAGGTGATATATTGGAAAATAATGATATTCAATTTACTTCTTTACAAATGAGAACGGATAAATATGGTTGGGCTAGTATTCAATATACAAATAAAAAGCAGGCTATCTTATATACTCGAAACGGAGGAGTAGAATGGGATGTTGTCAATCCTCTTAATTCAATTGTATTATTTGGGTATCCAATAAACGCTCGAAGCTCTTGGGCATATGGTTTAACAAAAAAGAATGACGATTTATTGCCAGCTATATTTTATACAGTTAATAGAGGAGAAAGGTGGAGTGAGTTTATTTTACCGGTTGAAGAAGATTGGGAGAAATCGACTGATGTTCAAGTACAATTGCATGCCGCGAATATGGATAGTATATGGATTGTATTGTCTAGAAAGCTTGCATCAAATAAATTTGAACATAATTTATACTATATGAAAATGAAAGGGAGAGTATGGAAAGTAATTAAAAATATAAGTATTAGTGATAGTATTTCAGGAATAACATTTATAAACGAGTTAGTTGGATTTATTTCATTACACAAACAATATGAAACATCAGCGGTATTTAAAACAATAGATGGTGGGGCAAGTTGGCAGCCTATAAAAGATATTCCAAGTCTTGAAGGAAGTAATAATGAGACTTCTATGGCTTATAAAGCAATCTATAAAAATAACTTGTTAGTAATACCAACTAAAATGAATAATGATGTATTTTTAATGAATTACTCATTTGATAAGGGGAATTCGTGGCATATTTCAAATAAAACAATAAATACTAGTAAAGCGGCTGTTTCTTTTTTTAGTTCCTATTATGGCTGGGTTATAAATAGTGAACATGGAAGTGTATATCAAATAATAAAAAAAGGAGCAAAATGGATAAAGGTATCAAGTAATCCATTGCTGAAAAATGTATTTTGTTTACATTTTTTTAATCGGCGTAAAGGTTGGGCGTGTAATAAAAAAGAAATATTTACTACAAAAGATCGCGGTATAACATGGAAAAAGGTAGTATATAAAATTAATAATATTGATAAATTTATTTAAAAAGTCCTAAAGAAATTAGGACTTTTTTTGTTTTTTATGGTGAGAGTTGTAACAAACAATGATAAGAGAAAGGAGGTAAGTGCATAACTTATATTTTCAAAAATAGACGTTTGTTTTCACACAGTATAATTCACTTTTGAATATGTTAATAAAGTAGCAAATTCATAGGAAATGGTAATACTTAATATTTTATGTCACATGATGTGTAAAGGGGGCGTGTAATGAAATCGTTAACGGTTATTATTTTGTACAGTGAAAGAGAGCAAATATTAGAAGAGTCAATTCAATCTATATGGAAGCTAAATCCTCTTGAAATTATAATTTTCGTTCCTAACGATAGAAGTAATTTGTATGAAATAGCAAAGAAACATAAATGTCATATTGTTTTTATGGACAAATATAATAAGCATTATGATGGATATGGAGCTTGTATAAAGGCAGCAAAAGGAGAAGTTTTATTATTTTTAGATGGCAATTTTTCGTTATCCACAAATGAAATGCAGAGATTTATTGAGCCAATTGTTACAAATCAAGCCGATGTAGTTTTAAATAAAATAGATAAATTGATAGAAATAGGTAAATGTCCAAATATGGATATTGTATGGAGAAAAATGTTAAATGAAATTTTAAGTCGACCAGATTTAAAAAGCAATTCAATACTTTCGTTACCATATGCGCTTACGAAGGAAGTAGTGGAAAATATCGGCTTTAATTATATGGAAGATATCGTTCTATCTCATATGAAGATTGTGAATCAAGGGTGGCGGATTAACGATCAATATGCAATCAATACGTTATCTAAAGATGAGACTATAGAGGAAGGAGGATATTTAATAAAAAAAGAGTTATCCAAAAATGAAAAAGAGAAAGTAGAAAGATATTTACGCGGTATAGCTAAATGGATAGAGAAAAAAGGAAGAAGAGTAGGGTTTACTGATGCAGGAAAAAGAAGAGATATTGTTCAAAAACTAGGTGAATGTAAGCGATACCCTTCCTATCATCAGGGCTGGGGAATGCATTCTTCAATTTATAACGGGAAACAACTTTCTGTCATTATACCGGTACAAAATGAAGAAGAGACTATAGAACAAGTAATACTTGAGGCGAGAAAAATAGAACCACTAGAAATCATCGTCGTTGTAAATGGTTCGACAGATCAAACGGCTAATATCGCTAAAAGACTTGGTGTTACTATTATTGAATATAACGAACGACTTGGTCATAATGTTGGACGTGCTATTGGAGCGCTTGAAGCTACAGGAGATATTCTTTTATTTATTGATGGTGATTTTAGTGTTTCAGGAAGTAATTTGCATCATTTTACAAATGCAGTTTCAGCTGGTGTAGACATAGCATTAAATGATTTGAATCCGATGTTACACCCTCCGTTTTATGTTGTAGACGTCGTAAAATATATGCTTAATTTAGCATATAATCGTCCAGAATTAAGCAATGGCTCATTAGTAGCAATTCCACATGCTATGAGTAGATCATGTTTAGATGCAATAGGCTGGGAAAGCTTACTATGCCCTAGTCTTGCACAAGTAAAAGCAATATTACAAGGGTATAGAGTAGAATGTGTACATTACGTTGATGTTGTAAAACCGAATAGAATTCGTTTAATGGAAAATGTAAGTCACAATGGGCATCCTCCAGCAGTATTAAGAATAATTGGTGATCACGTTGAAGCTCTCTCTTACTTGATAGAACAACTCGAAATGGATGGAAAGGGTGATTAAACTGTTAGACCAGTATAAAATAATTAACATTTCATATGAACAATTATGGCAAATGGATTTTCAAATTACAGAACCATTTATACTCAAGGTTGATTGGGATAAAGTAACGTATGAATTTTTAATTCGTATTAAGCCCGATGCTTTTAACACTATTGTTTTTGGATCCGGAGCAGGTGGGTTTCAAGAACAGCCAATTGGTCCACCTATTTTTCATCGACATTCTTGGATGGATGAATTTGAAGATACTGTTATATATTATAATGACCCTACGTTATATCTTGGAAAATTATCTTTAGGTTGGGGACAGGGAGAGTTAAATAGATTTTATTTACAAGATATAGCAAATATTTTAGAAATAGTATTTGTAAAGTTAAAAGTTGATTCGAAAAATGTGTTGTTTTATGGCAGTTCTGGGGGAGGATTTATGTCTTTAATTTTAGCTGGATTCGTTAAGGGCTCCACAGCTTTCATTAATAATCCTCAAACAAATTTATTAAAATGGATACCTGTACCAATAAATCTAGTTTTCGATTTGTCTTATCCAAATTTATCAAGAGAAGAAGTTGAAGAGAAATTTGGCGAAAGAATTAATGTTGTGAAATTTTTTAATCACATTAAATATGTACCGAATATTTATTTTTTGCAAAATTTCGCGTGTGAATTTGATGTGCAAAATCATTTACTACCATTTATTTCCGAATTAGAGCAACTTGATAAAGACACGGAAGTAAATCAAATTATAATTGACTTATATTTTGATAAAAAAGCAGGGCATGCAGCTGTAGGAAAGAGTGAAACAATTGAATATATAAAAAAAGTAAAACCTAATCAGACTGTAAAAGAAGAACAAAAAGAAGTGGACCTATCAGTTGTTATAGTTTTAGGAGAAGAAAAATCAAAATTGAATCAAATTTTAAATAAAGTGCAGCATATAAAACCACTAGAAATTATTATTGTAGCTGATGATAGAATGAGTGCGATACAATCTATACCAACATTTGTTGAAAGTAACGTTGTTGTGATTGAGGAGAAAAGTAAATGGAAAGCACCAGTTCATGGGGCAAAAGTCGCCAATGGTGATGTAGTCTTATTTTTAAATGGAGAAGATGTTATTTTTTCGGTAGAATTAGAACGATTTATAGAACCGCTACTAAAAAAGGAACAGGATGTAATTTTAAATAATATAGACTGGGTTTGTTTTGAAAAGATGAGAGTAGAATGGCCAAGCGTTGCTATGGTGTATAGAAAAATAGTAAACGATGTATTGGGGCGTATGGATTTAAAATATGATTCGATGTTATCTATGCCATATGCTATTACTAAAAAAGCAATTGAAGACATTGGATATGATATCTTGCAGAACCCTATTCTGTCCCAAGTAACTCTTATTGAGAAAGGGTGGCGACTACAATCCTCGTCAGCCATCACTAACACCTCCTTGAATAATATGCCTGCAAACAAAACCTCTTTCTATAAAAATGGATTAACTAAATTAGAAGTATATGAGATTAAAGAAAATATAAAAGCTTTGGAGAGTTGGTTACAACGAAAAGATGATAGAGGTAATTATACAGATGGAGGAAGAAAAAGAGACATTATAGAGCAGTTAAAAAAACAAAAGAATTATTCACGTTTCCATAAAGGATGGGGAATGAATTCCTCTATTTATAATGGAAAACAGTTATCAATTATTATACCAGCACAAAATGAAGAATCAACGATTAAAGAAGTTATTCTTGAGGCAAGAAAAATTGAACCAAAAGAAATAATTGTTGTCATTAATGGGTCAACAGATCAAACAGAAGCAATTGCTAAGCAATCAGGGGCAACAGTAATTGTTTATGAAGAAAGATTAGGGCATGATGTAGGACGGGCAATTGGTGCACAAGAAGCGACAGGAGATATACTTCTCTTTATTGATGCTGATTTTGCTATTCCAGCAAAAGATCTTCATCCGTTAACGCAAGCTGTTGCGGATGGTGTTGATATGGTTTTAAATGATTTAAATTTAAATCTTAGATTTCCTCTATATATTGTAAGTTTATATAAATATATGTTGAATATTGCTTGTAACCGTAAAGATTTAGGGGTAGGATCTACAATTGCTGTTCCCCATGCTATTAGTAGAAAATGTTTAGAGGGAATTGGCTGGGACACTCTTCACACAGCGTGTGTTGCACAAGTAAAGGCAATATTAGAAGGGTATAAAGTCGAATGTCTCCATTTTGTAGATGTAATGAAACCAAATCGTATTCGGCCACAAGAGCATTTTGCGACGATAGGACATCCACCAGCTGTATTGAGAATTACTGGGGATCATTTAGAAGGACTTTCATATTTATTGAAGAATAAGGATTTTAAAGATTTATTTTAAAAGGTAAATTTGTCTATTGAATGAGTAACTTAAACATTTCATTTATGCAACTTGACGATATTTAGTATTGCAATGAAACTAAAATCAAAAATTTTTATTATTTTTAGCTCAGGTACAAGTGAAGAGCATGTTTCACTGACTGATAGTAAATGAACAAGTAACTAAAAGGTAAAGGCTTCTTTATATATATGAAGAAGCTTTTATCTTTTTTATTTTAAGTATGGAAGGTAAAGGGTAAATAAAGTTGTAACGGTATTTTTATTTTTGGATAAATTGATATTAGATATAAGAAAGGAGGGAATATCTTGTCTTGCATCAATAAAAGTTGTTTTCATATTTCTTTAGAAACTAAAGTCAATCCAAATGGTGGGGCAGAAATATTCGTAAGGTGCAATGATGAATGTTTATCTAATTTTAATGTAATACCGTTTATTGCATGTGTTTCTATTTCAGTAAAGGATGATTTGAGTTTTTTAGTTGATTTAGATAGTTTAATAAAACGTTAATTTTCTATGCAGTTAATAATAAAATAACATCTAATTTATAAGACTTAGTAAGAGAGTCGTGTCCGAATTTAATTAACTGCATATATTGTTAAAAGAAAGGAGGGAGAGTTATGGCATGTACTACGAATAATGTTTGTTTAGATGTGTGTCTTAAAATTACAATTACCCCTGGTAGTGGAATTGATGCAGTAGTCGATTGTGGAGGCACATGTGGGACAAGTCCTACTATTGTAATTAGTCCTAGTGGATCAATTGTTATTACTTTACCATTAGTTGCATGTTTCTCAATTGCACTAAAAGATGATTTAAGTGTTGACTCTTCATTAACAAGCCTCTATTTTCAAACTTCTTAAGAAAGATACAGAAATGAAAAGCCTGCCTGCTACTTTTCTTTTGATCTAATGTAAAAATAAAAAAGATGGTTACAACCATCTTTTTTTATTTTGCTATATATTTAAAATGAATTTATATATTATTTGGTGGTAAGAATATACAATTAAAAGTATTCAGTGTTTCTTTTTTGTTCAATGAGGTAAGAAATTGCTTCTATATGATCACCAATGATTTGTTGCGTTGCTAATGAAAGGTAGCCTTCCTGCGAGAAGTGTTTTTCTGGTCGAACTCGATTTATCTTGTCAACGTCGATAGAATGAACATTTTGTACATGCAATCCTGCTAAAATTGTTTTAACTTGACTTAAGGTTGGTGAAAGAAGAGAATCAAACCCAATTGTATCAATGCATTTTCGACTAAAAGCATGAGGGACAGCAGTTGTGGAGCCCATACCTAAATCTTTTCGATTACATGCTAAATTAACAACATGCTTACATGCAGTTAAGATAGTATAAGGAACACGATACATGTAGTAGTGCTCTAATTTATTTAAAGCTAAATCGGTTCCATTTTGAACAGATTGTACAAATGGTAATAAATCAGAACTAGGAATTAAGAAATCACCATCAATAAATAATAATATATCACCTTTTGCAAAATATGCACCAACGGCACGTCCGGTATCAATGCCGAGTGCTTCTTTGTAAGTAATAACTGTTGCACCGCAATTCTTCGCCAATTCCTCTGTTTTATCTGTTGATCCATTAACAATAATGATGATTTCTAAAGGTTTTAATTTCTGCACCTCAAAAATGATAGATTCTATCGTTTTTTCTTCATTTTGAACAGGGATAATGATGGATAATTGTTTATTTCCATAAGTATTTGAATAAAACTCTTTACCTGTAATTATTTTGGATATAGCTCTTTGTTCACCGTTTTGAAGTTCTAAAATAATATCCCGCCTTCGATTATTATCAGTATAGTTTCCTCTCGAATCTTGTAATATATTTACCCAATTTTCAATTGCTTCTAGGTGATAACGAATGAGTTGTTTTGAGGGGAAGGAGGGAATTTGCGGTATAGAAATTTTGAAATGATTGCTAATGCGAAATTTATTTTTAATAATTTTCATTTGTGCTAATATCGGATTTAATAAACTTTCTGGAGTAATTGCATCAAGAATCTCTTTTGTTATTGCATAGGGAGGAAATAATAGTGAGTTAACATGTAAATCTGGACGATGAAAAAAATGATTCGTAACTTGCTGCCAAATCATTTCTATAGTTGGCTTTTGCTTTTGATAAAAAAAGTCATCCAAATTGTTTAATACTATGTCAGCTGATTCGTCTAGTAATGGTTGAAGAAATTGTGTAAGTAAGGAAGATTGGATAATGTAATTTGCATCTAAAAATAAGAGGTACTTACCCTTTGCTTTTTTGGCACCAATTACATAACAATTATTTGATTCTGTCGGTTCTTCTAGGGTGATAATTTTACAATTGTAAGATTGTGCAATATCAATGGAATCATCGATACATCCGTTAATAGTAAGGATAATTTCTAAAGGCTGTAGTTGTTCACAGGCTTTCAAAATTTCAGGTAAAACTTTTATGTTATGCTGTATACGAATAATAATAGAAATCGGATTTTTACACATAAGTAGTCTCCTTTTTAATCAGAGGTAGTTATTAATAAGATTAGATAAAATAGGAGATATATATTTTATTATATACGTAACGACTATTTAGTTTTCTCAGACTTAGAATTCTCATTACCTGAATTAGTACCTTTATTTATTCCAGAAGCGAGTAAATTATTGAGAACGCTCAGGTCTAATTGCATAGGGATTGAGTTTTCGGATGTAGTTTTCTCATTTTCTTTTTTGGTAGTTAATATAGTCTTTATATTTTTTATTTCTTTATATTGTTTTAAGGTAATGAAAAATCCAGAAATAATGAAGAGAAAAGAAACAGTAGCGAGTAAAAGTATTATTTCCAACATAAAACACCCTCCTTTAAATCTATAATAATACTATATTTGAATGTAATAAGACAAAATTCGAGCTAATGAGTTCACTTTTTAAATATATGCAAATCTTTAGTAAAAGTTACTAATTTCTAGGTTAAAGGAAGCAATTATAGAAACGTATAGATATAAATAAATTAAAATTTCATTTGTAGTGTAAAGGTATGTGTTATATAAGCTGAACGTCATTCTATAACAAGTTAAACAGGGTTTAATTTTATATAAAAAGAGCATTTAATTGGACAAATAATTAATTATGTGAAATAATAATAACAGATAAGGAGACGTTGCTTTTCCTTAAGTGCTTCGAATTAATTTTATTCAATAAGAGAAGGTGTGCTTAAAGAAGTTAAATTAAATAAGGAGCTGTTTTATTATATGCAACAAAATAATGATTTAAATTTTGAACCTCAAGACGTTAATATTGTTAATCCTAAACAAGCCAGGAAAGCAGTAATTGCTACTGGTATAGGGAACGCAATGGAGTGGTTTGACTTCGGATTATACGCGTATTTAGCGGTAATTTTAAGTCAATTATTCTTCTCTGGTGTTGATAATAGTGGATTGCAACTTGTACTTACATTCGGTACATTTGCAGCAGCCTTTCTCGTTCGACCAATCGGAGGTGTATTCTTTGGTAGAATAGGAGATAAGTACGGCCGAAAAATCGTGTTAAGTACTACTATTATTTTAATGGCACTTTCTACATTATTCATCGCATTACTACCAACCTATGAACAAATTGGTGTATGGGCACCAATACTACTTTTAGTTGCCCGAATGATTCAAGGCTTCTCTACAGGCGGCGAATATTCAGGAGCAATGGTTTATATCGCAGAATCTTCTCCAGATAAAAAGCGTGGTATACTCGGTAGTGGTCTTGAAATTGGAACACTCTCAGGTTACATTGCTGCATCGGTAATTGTTACCATTTTGACGTTATTGTTAACAGATGAGCAAATGCTCAGCTGGGGATGGCGTATTCCGTTCTTAATAGCTGCACCAATTGGTTTGGTCGGTTTATACTTACGCCGTCATCTAGATGAATCTCCAATCTTTGAAGAGATGGAAAAAGCACAAGAGGAATCTGAAGACAATGAACAATTTTCATTCATGGATATTATTAAATATCACAAAAAAGACTTCTTATTAAGCACAGTAATTGTCGCCTTCTTTAATATTACAAATTATATGATTCTTTCGTATATTCCTTCTTATCTAACTCAAGTACTTAAAGTCGAAGAAACAACAGGCTTATTAATTATTTCTATTACGATGGCACTTATGATTCCACTAGCACTATATTTCGGTAAATTAAGTGATAAAATTGGTAATAAACGCGTTGTGCAAATTGGTTTACTTGGTTTAACTGTATTTGCAATTCCAGCATTTTTACTAATAGGTAACGGACATATTGCAGCTATATTTGCAGGTATTTTCGTACTAGGTTTCTTCTTAAGTGTATATGAAGGAACATTACCTTCATTATTACCATCACTCTTTTTCACTGATGTACGTTATCGAGCACTTTCGATCTCATTTAATATTTCTGTATCGATATTCGGTGGAACAACACCGCTCGTATGTTCATACTTAGTTCATGCAACTGGTAACCCGCTCGCACCGGCATTTTATTTAGCAGGTGTAAGTATTATTGGATTAGTTGTATTTAGTGTACTATTCGTTACAACTTCAGGGCGTGCGCTAAAAGGTTCATATCCTACAGTAGAAACGAAAAAAGAAGCACACCAAATCGCTAAAGAAGACCCTGAAGAAACACTTTGGTGGCATGAAGAGTCATTAGAAATTGAAGCAGGGAAGAATGCTTCCATTTAAAAAGCAACGTAGAAGTACAAAAAGACTCCTATGAATATAGGAGTCTTTTTGTTACGTTATTTCTTTCGTTTCTTCAAACTTTTTTGATATGCATAAAGCTTATGAATCTCTTCCTTAAATTCATGTAGAAGTACAGTGTTTGCACCATTTGAATAACGCACCGTATTATAAGCATCTATAATAATATCACTTTGAATATTTACATCTTCTTCATCGTTTATTCTTTCTAGCCAAGCCTCAACAGTTTCTCCCCGTTTTCTATTTAAAGGAGGGGTTAACTTACTCTCTAGCTTAAAAATTTCCTTCCGAATTTCGTTATGTGGCGGTTTATTTCGTTTAAAACGATTTTGGATCATTCCTTCTTTATCAGTAATGATAGTAGATTCGAAGACGTGCATATTTGGTAAACTTAAATGTTTTCGTTTTTTTACTATTTTCCAAACGACGTAAATAGCGATAGCTGTACAGACTATTATTGTAGTGCTATTTATGAGTATTGGATCAAAATCAGGAATTTTTTTTCCGTCTTCAATTTTTGGTTTTAAGAGATGTCCTTTATTTGCCCAAACATCTTCAGTATCTTTTAATTCCGCTGCTTTAATTAATGGCATTAAAGCATAGCCGACGCCTAATGCGACTACTTCCGTTATAAAACCAAAAATAAGTCGAATGAAAGGAAATACTTGAACAATTAATATACTCATTAAGCCAATCGTAATGATAGAAGAAAAACGTAATAGTTGTTGTTTGCGATTTGCCCCGGTTAACCAAAATGTAATCATAAGATGCAAGGCTAACATTAATAGTTTCCACAACGGTGGAAAGGGTGCATAAAATATAGCTGAAACGACAAACCATACAATACCACCTAAAGATTTTTGAACTGGATATCCAGGTCCGACCACATGTACGATAAAGAAAAATAGTGGTAATATGATTGTGCCAAATAGAGAAAAAGGTAAAAATAAAGAGAAAAGAACGATTTGAAGAACTAAAAGTATTACAAATCCTGTTGTTTTTTTCTGCATAAATTTATGAATAAGAAATACTCCAATATAGCCTGTTGTTAAAAATATTGCAATACTAATTAGTTCATCTCTTTCTGTTAATAATGAAAGCAGAAGGAGCAGAATGAAATCATGAATGTGATATAGCCAAGTTTTCAACTGGTTCCACCATCCCTTCACTAGTAATGAGAAACGTTGGCTGCGAGAGAAGAGGGAGTTCATTTCTTTGTAAACCAATGTATATCATTGTAGACGATCGTTCTCTTTTTCTCTTTACATAATGAAGGAATCCTTGTTTCGGAAGTAACGTACTATCATCTGAAATACGGGCTAATTCTTCTAAAGCTTTTGCATATTGTGTTTGTCCTTCATTTAACGGTACATGTAATGCACCGTCTTCTGCTAATACACTAATAAACAATTCAAACGGAATGTGGTGCTTCGTTGCATACTGGAAAATGTATGTTGCATATGAAATAAGTTCTTCTACATTATCTTTCCAACCAAATCCACGATCGGCAGCTAAAGAAAGACAAATCGTCCAACTATAATTTTTTACAGGTTCATATTGCTTCGCTTGTAATTGTTGCATTTTAGCAGATGCCTTCCAATGAATAGAGCGGAAAGACTCACGCTCATATCGCTTTACACCGATAATAGATGTTTCATCATTGTAAAAAGAAAAATTCGTTCGATAAGATCCATTCAAAAGTTGCTGAAGTTCTTGCAAACCTGCTACTTCTTTAGGAGAAGGATACACAATAATCTCAGTCCTTAATTTATCAAAAACAGGTAAATGTACAGTTAATAGATGAAATGGATCTTTTAATACACATTCAAATTGTTCAATTTGAAACACACCACGCTTCGTGGCGGTTAATGTTAAACCCCATTTTTGTGCCGAATGTGCAGGTTGTGAAAATGGGAAAGAGAATAACGTTTTTGATATTTGTTCAATGCCTTGCTCTTTATGCGGTATAAGGGACGAATTTAAATGAAAGTAACAAACACCATTAACGATCGGTATGCTGGCTCCATTTTTTAAATGAATAAAAAACTGTCCAGATTCCTCAGGAAAAATCCGTGTAGTTTGTTTCTCATTTATGATTTGAAACTTATTCTCTATGAAAGCGACATATTTATAAATAAAAATCGCAAATAAATAATAGAAGAAAAAGAGAAACATAAGCATTCGTTGCGGGAAAAAGAATGTGAAAAGTAATGCGATTGGAACGGTTAGTTGAATAATATGGAGTTGAAAAAATAAAGGCACAGTTACAACACGCTGTCCATTCATGCTTGTTCAATCTCCATAGGTACGTCAACTTCTTTTAAAATACTTTGCATAATATCATTCTTTGTCGTACGCAGGGCACCTTCCATTGATAAGACGATACGGTGATTCCAAACAGAAGGAACTAACAATTGTATATCTTCTGGTGTGCAATATTCTCTCCCGCGTAAAAAGGCTAAAGCTTGAACAGCACGTACTAAAGCTAATGTGGCACGTGGGCTTACACCGTTAGCGATATAATCATGATTTCTTGTAGCATGAGCAAGTTTAATAATGTAATGTTCTAACGGTTCCGAAACAAATATTTCTTTTACTCGTTTTTGAGCTTCTAAAATATCTTCTAATGAGATGACAGATGTGACACTTTCTAATGGTAAATCGTTCCGAAAACGTCGCATCATTTGTAACTCATCTTTAGGAGTTGGATAACCGATTGAAATCGTCATTAAAAAGCGATCAAGCTGTGCATCTGGAAGAGGGAAAGTCCCTTGTGATTCAATTGGGTTTTGCGTCGCAATAACAAAGAACGGTTTCGGAAGAGGAGTTGACTGCTTCTCCAGCGTCACTTGTCGTTCTTCCATCGCTTCTAACAAACTCGACTGCGTTCTCGGCATTGCACGGTTAATTTCATCTGCTAGCAAAATGTTTGTCATAACTGGTCCAATTCTTAATTCGAATTCGCTTGTTTTTGGGTTGAAGTATTCAATACCTGTTACATCACTTGGAAGTACATCAGGGGTAAATTGAACGCGAGAAAAACTACCACCAATACTTTTTGAAATGGTTTTCGCCAGTAACGTTTTCCCAGTACCAGGCACGTCTTCGAGTAGTACATGTCCATCAGCAAGAAGTGAAACGAGCAGTAGATCAATAACATTTTCTTTACCAACAAACACAGATCCGATGTTTTCTTTCAATTTATTTATCATATGTACCATTCCTTTCATTATAAAAGAGCTAATATTTCTATATTTTAACAAATTATTCAGAAAATTGGTATGATTTTTTAATTCAAAGAAATGGATATTTAATTATTAAATTACTCTTGCATATTTTGGAATATGATTATACAATATCGATATACGATGTATCGTAAGTCGATATATCATAAAACGATGTATCGGAGGTAGTTATAATGAATGTGAAGGCGCAAAAATATATTCCGTTAACTGAGGCGACATATTACATACTGTTATCACTAGTGAAACCAATGCACGGATATGGAATTATGCAAATGGTAGAAGAGATGACAAATGGGGAAGTAAAGCTCGGTCCTGGTACTTTATACGGGAATACAACGAAATTACTTAAAGAAAAATTAATTGTTGAAGTTGCCTCTACAGATAGAAAGAAGTGCTATGAGTTAACGCCGTTTGGGAGAGAAGTGTTAGAGCTAGAATATAACAGATTGCAGAGATCTGTAAGGAATGGAAATAGTATATTAGGGGAGTGAATGGGAGATGGAGACAAAGAAGATATTCAAACCTTTCGCAGTATGGAGCTTAGAAAAAGAAGAAGCGTATTTACGTAAAATGCATCAACAAGGCTGGGCGTTACAAAAGTATAACGTAATGTATACGTTTAAGAAAACTGAGCCGAAAGATGTAGTATATAAAGCAGACTTTAGATTAGAGTATAAAGATTCGACAGAAAAACAAAAAGAATATATCCAAATATATGAAATGTGTGGCTGGAAACATGTAACGAGTTTTGCGAAGTGGAATTATTTTTGTAAAGAAGTAGACGAGGAAAATGAGTTACCTGATATTTATTCAGACAAAGAAACGAAGATACAAAAATTTGTTGAATTGATACAGTTCGTTGCAATTATGTTTGTAATGTTAATTCCAGTGTTTTACTTATGTTTTCTTGGAGTATCAGAATCAGGATTATATAAAGGTATGGTTGGGTTTTTAGTTTGTATATATTTATATGCGTTTATTAATTTATTTAGGAAGATTAAAAAGTTAAAAAATGAAATATTGTAACAAAGATTGGGTTTATTAAAGAAGATGGTTGTATATTGGAATGGAAATCATCTTCTTTAATTTCTATATATCCTTGTTTTGTTGGGTATTTTTTATATAATAAAATATTGTATATTTAAGGCATAGAACTAACAGTTACAAAGATGATACCAGTAACAATACCTAAAAAAATCATAAATGAAGAAGTAATTAATAATAACGAACTAGCAATGAATATCACTTTATTAGATTTTTGTTTTTTATAAAGGAAATAAAGTAAAAGACCACAAATAGTAGAAAGTATCCATATAGCTAAACCGTAAGAACTCGAGATTTTCTTCCAATCGGAAATCCAAAAGTAAAAGATGATTATGTGACAAGTTAATAGTAGAAATGTTGATGGAAGCATTATCTTTTTATTTAAAATCATTTGTTTCACCTCCCTTATATAAATATTACTAAAATGGTGTGGAATTTAACATATAATAAGGAAGAAATACATTTTTAATTAACGTATTAAACGAAAAAATCCCTTATAGAAAAATCTATTTCTACAAGGGATAATCATATTTTTATTAGAAAGACTGATTTTGCGCAGGTTTAATAAATTGTTCAGGGTTTTCAACAAGTCCGCATACAGCACATTGGACACGGTATGTAGGTCCTTGATAAGCCATATGAAAAGCATTCATCGTTTCATTTGTGTATTCTTCTTCCACTTGACCAGTTTGTGGATTTATTTTAACTGGTTTTACTTGTTGCTCAAGAATATTAAAGCGAGTACGGTTCGTTTTACAACTTGGACATAGCATTGGTTCCATATGTATACACCTCCATTTGTATCATTTCTTAAAATCTTTAATTTTATGCAAGCAAAAAACTTTCTCAATATAAATAGGTGTTTAATGTATTTAAAATTCAGAAAAAATAAAATATAATAAAAGTACGAACTGGTTATGTCCAAACCAAATCTCCTGTTTTATGCCAATAAGCTGGGGGGCCGAGAAATCGGCCTCATTTTTTTTGCTCATTACTACAAGGAACAAGGTTTTTATGAGACTTTTGTCGAAATTTTAGGGATAGATACAAAGGGGGATGTAAAATGAATTTGAAAATGAAGTACATCATTTTATATGTAGAAAAGTTTGAGGAATGTTTAAAGTTCTATAAAGATATTTTACAGTTACCTATAAAAGCAGAGCACGGAACATATATTGAATTTAATACTGGAACTACCATTTTAGCGATGAATACGCGGCAAGATGTGAAAGAATTAACAGGATTACCGCTTACAGAAGGTGAATTACAGTCTTCTCATTTCGAGTTAGGATTCGTTGTTGAGAATGTACAAGAAACGATTGAGCAATTTAGAGAGCAAGGTATAAAAATTTTAGTGGAGCCAATTGTAAAACCGTGGGGACAAACAATTGCCTACATTGCTGATCCAGATGGAAATTATATTGAAATTTGCAGTTCATTAGAATAGAGGGAGAAAGAGAGATGGGATTTCCGAAACTAGAAACAGAACGTTTATTCTTAAGAGAACTTACACTATTAGATGCAGAAACGATGTTCCAATATTTTTCGAAAGAATCAGTTATACGTTATTTCGGAATGGATTCTTTCCAAAATATTGAGCAAGCGAAAACAACGATTCAAACGTTCAAAAATCGTTATGAAGAGGGCAGTGTATTTCGCTGGGGAGTCGAGAAAAAAGGGACGGGCCAATTAATCGGAACGTGCGGATTTCATTTAATTAATAATCATCATAAACGAGCTGAAATTGGTTATGAATTAGATGATACATATTGGGGACAAGGATATGCATTGGAAGCATTACAAGCAATTTTAGCTTACGGATTTGAAATACTGCAACTAATAAGAATCGCAGCGATTGTATATGTAGAAAATAATGCTTCTCAAAAGTTATTAATAAAAGCAGGATTTCAAGAAGAAGGATTCCTTCGAAAACATATGATTCAAAATGGAGTTGCTCATGATACCATTTTATATTCTTTATTAAAAGAAGAGTGGAAGAAGTAATGAGTACAAACGAACTTATAACGATTATGAAGAAGCATAGGGAAAATAGATTCATTTTAGGTATAGATGGTTTAAGTCGATCTGGAAAAACAACATTCGTAGCCAATTTAAAAGAAAATATGAAACAAGAAGGCATTCCGTTTCGTATTTTCCATATTGATGATCATATAGTGGAGCGTAATAAACGATATCATACTGGATATGAAGAATGGTATGAGTATTATTATTTACAATGGGACATTGAATGGCTAAGGCGGAAATTTTTTCAAAAGCTACAACATGAAACAAAATTGAAATTACCTTTCTTTCATGAAGAAACAGATATATGTGAAATGGAAAAAGTACAGATTCCTATTGTAGGGGTAATTGTTATTGAAGGAGTTTTTCTGCAGCGAAAAGAATGGAGAGATTTCTTTCATTATATGGTCTATTTGGACTGTCCAAGAGAGACAAGGTTTCTACGTGAGAGTGAGGAGACACAGAAAAACCTTTCAAAATTTGAAAATAGGTATTGGAAAGCAGAGGATTATTACTTAGAAACGGAATTGCCGAGGGATAAGGCGGATTTAGTCATTGAATGATTTGAAGAAAACCTCAGCTTTTTGCTTGAAAAGTTGAGGTTATTCTATGTTATAGCAAATTATTTAGTAAGTATTGGGAAGGAGATTAGTATAACAATTTGAATTATATAGTTATAGATAAATCTATAGATGAAAAGATTTCAAAAAAGAGAGTGATCACATGAGTATTTTCATTTTAGAAGATGATGTCATACAAGCGCAGCAAATGAAGCGGTTAGTTGAGGAGGTTTGTGAAAAATATATGTTACCTTTTGACTTTATTGAGGTAACTAGTAAAAGTGACAACATCATTAATAATATTCCAAAGGCGAAGTATATTCCAATCTATTTTTTAGATATAGAGATAAAAAGAGAAGAGCGTAAAGGGTTACAAGTGGCGAAAGAAATACGAAAGTATGATACGCAAGGGATCATTGTGTTTGTAACGACACATTCTGAATTTGCACCTATTTCATATCAATACATGGTATCGGCTTTAACTTTCATTGATAAAGGGTTGCCATACGAAGAGCGATATAAAGTTTTTGAACAATGTTTACTCCAATATGAAGTGCGTAATAAGCATATCATTCCATCCGATGATTTTATCGTTGAAAACAGTAATGCGACTGTGCGAGTTCCATTTCAAGAAGTTGAATATGTTATGACTGATGAACCACATCGTTTAGCATTAGTGACGTTAGATCGAATGGTTTATTTTTACGGCACTTTAAAAGAAATTGAATTAATAGATGAACGTTTATTTCGTTGTCATCAATCATATATCGTGAATACGAAGCGAATGTCTTCTTATGATGCGAAGCAAAAAATGATAGTTTTAAAAAGTGGGAAACGTATTCCAGTATCACGTCGTTTAGTGAGTAAAGTACGTAAGATGTTAAAAGGTGAGATGTAATGTATATTTATGATTTATTTGCAATATTGCTTACTAGTATGAGCCATACGTTTTTATACATTCAATTAATCCGGTACAACAGATTGTCAGTTAGAATGTTAATAGCTTTGAGTACAGTATTCATTATTTTACTTGCTGTTGTCGTAACAGTAACAAGATATCCAGAGTTGAATAGTACCATTGTGTTATTTCTAATAAGTTTAGGATTAATGCAAAATGAATTGAAATTTAAGCATAATTTATATTTTGCACTAGTGAGTATGGTGATTATAACGTTAGTGAAAATGTTGCTTTTCGATTTAGGAATGAAAATCTTTATGTTAACGCCATTCAATTTATATTTATGGACAGGTAGCATTATTCATCTTATTGTATCAATCCTTACTTTTATCGGTATTTTAGTAGCTCGTAAAAGAATTCGAAAAATTGCTCAATATATAGTAGGTAGTCCGCTATACTATGTAACTTATATATTATTAATTATCGGATTCGTTATTGAACTAATTTTAACTAGGCCATCTACTGAGTTTTTAGAACAACTAAATCAACAATACAGTGAAGTAAGTTATATTTCAGCGATTATTGTATTTTTATTATTAATAATCATTGTACTAATAAGCTCACACCTATCGAAAGAAAAATTACGAGAAGAGCATGAAAAACGTTTAGATAAAGAGTTATTAGATTATGTGGAGAAATTAGAGGATATGCATGATGAGCTTGCTAGTTTCCGTCATGATTATATGAATGTATTACTATCGTTAGAAGAGGGAATACGTACAAATAATGTGAAAGAAATTGAGCAAGTGTATTATGATGTTATAGCTCCTACATTAAAAACAATAAATGATTATGAACTTGATATTGCAAAATTATCTCGCATACATATTCCTGAAGTGAGAAGTGTATTAAGAGCGAAAGTTGGCACTGCCCAGCAACAAAACCTAAAAGTAATGCTTGATATACCGGAGAAAATTGAAAGTATTTCGATGACGATCATATCATTTATTCGCATTATCTCGGTTTTAATAGACAATGCAATTGAAGAAGCAGTACATAGTGAGGAAAAGATATTGCAAATTGCATTCTTTGAAATGGATTCAGGACAGTATTTTATTGTACGTAATAGTTCAAAGAGTGAAGGGATTGATTTGCAAAAAATTTATGAGAAAAACCATTCAAGTAAAGAAGGTGCGAGAGGATACGGGTTATTCTCGTTAAAAAGAATCATTAACAAAACAAATAACGCGACATTAGAAACAACTTATATAAGCCCTTATTTCACGCAAACATTCATATTAAAAGAGATAAAAAATGACCATCTATGATGAAAATAAAACCGAATAAGAAATAATTACATACTTCCTTCACTTAATTTTATACACTTCAAGTAAGAGGTGAAGCGAGATGAATGGTCTTATTTTTACAACAATGATTAGCTTTGGTTTACCGCTTGTAGCACTTTTATATGCTTTTTGGAAGAAACGCTATTTTCCATATATGTTAGGTGTATTGGCTTTTGTTGTATCACAAATATTAATTCGCATACCAATACTGAATTATTTAAATGGAACTAGCACAGATTTTCAAATGTTTTCTGTTACGCAGCCTGTACTATTTGTACTTTTGCTTAGTTTATCAGCAGGTATTTTTGAAGAGATAGCTCGTTTTATCGCAATGCGCTATTTTATGAAACAACGAGATTGGCAGTCTGGTTTTTTATTTGGAGCAGGGCATGGTGGTATTGAGGCAGTGTTGATAGTTGGTATCCCGGTAATATCCTTATTATTGTCACAAACAGTCATCCCAAATGGTGTTAGTTATTATTTCGGCGGTATTGAGCGCGTCTTTGCGATGGTATTGCATATTGGGCTTTCCTTCATTGTATTGCAAGCTGTCGTCCAAAAGAAATTTCGTTATGTTGTTTTTGCTATACTCATTCATGGAGCTGTAAATACATTAGCAGGTATTATACCGCAATATGTATCAGGAACAAATGGAATCATTGCTGTAGAAGTTTCAATCGCAATTTCTGCTGTACTCGTTTTTAGCCATAGTTTCATATTAAAAAGAAAGGGGGTATATTAAAATGAGAAGAATGTTACTTATTATTATAAGTGCTATCGCGGCGTTCGCGCTCGCAGCATGTACTGGTAATAAAGTAGAAGAAAGTACGTCAAAAAAATTTATTCCGAAGGCGGAAGAAATTGTATCATTATTAAATGAGGAAAAGTATAAAGAAGTGCATGAAAAATTTGATAGTAAAATGAAAGCGGGGTTACCAGAAGAAAAGATGAAAGACCTTACACCTGTAATTGAGAAAGCTGGTACGTTCGACAAAATAGAGAAAAAATCGATTGAAGAAAAAGATGGTTTATATACTGTTATTCTTGTAGCGAAATATAGTAAAGAACAACGGACATTTATTATAACTTATAATGATAAAGAAGAAATAGCAGGCTTATTTATTAAATAAAAAAACAGATACAGTGGAAGTTTCCACTGTATCTGTTTTTTTGTTTTAACCAAATTATGGTTATTCATGCTAATATAAACTCATAGCTATATAGAAGGGGTGGGGTTAGTATGAAAACTGAAATAGTTCCTAAAAAGAAGTACAGTATAATAAGCTATGTATCTTTACTCATCGGCATTTTGTGTTTTCTATTCGTTTTTATAACGCCAACAAGGATAGCCAATGCAGGTAATATAGTTGGAGATTATATTACAATTGCCCTGACAGGTGTAGGTATCACACTTTCAATAATCACAATGACGAAAAGAACAGAGAAGAAGGGAATTGCTATTCTTTCATTAATACTGTCCTCATCATTTTTTATATTTTGGATCATAGCAATTATCCTATTGTTTACTGGTCAAATTAGTTTTGCACCGTAATGTGTAATAAAAAGAGTCCTTCTCGTATGAAGGACTCTTTTTACTTGGTATCTTCAGGTTGATATTCTAAAATATCCCCGGGTTGGCATTCTAATGCTTTACATATTGCTTCTAAAGTTGAAAAACGGACTGCTTTTGCTTTTCCATTTTTCAAGATAGAAAGGTTAGCCATTGTAATTCCAACCTTCTCCGAAAGTTCTGTGACACTCATTTTTCTTTTTGCTAACATTACATCAATATTAATAATAATTGCCATATTATTCACCTCAGACCGTTAAATCATTTTCTGATTTTATATCTATAGCATCTTTTAATAGTCTTTGGAGAACGGCAGCAAAGACCGCGATTACCATTGAAGCAAAAATCATAATCATTCCGATAATAATAATGCCAGGGGCGTCATCTCTCTCTGCCACGAGATAGAAAAGTGGCATACCTAATACATATAATACACTAATTGCCAATGCGCTGTACTTAATATTTTTTAAAGCTTGAACAGATAACTCTGAGAATGCGTTATTTTTATCAATATAGTTTAAAAGCTTAAATGTTTGATACAGTGCGAAGTAATAAGGTATTGCTGTTGCGTATAAATTGATAAATACAAGATATTTAATATATGAAATATCTGGATATAATTCTGCGGCGAAATTTCCTATTTTAGGGACTAAAAAAATGCACATAGCAAGAACGGGGATTCCAATCAGAATCACAACGGTCTTTAAAAAGAGTGTGGATCCTTGTTTCATAAAAAGCACCTCATTTATTTAATATCTTATTAATTTAACACAGAATTTATTGTTTAACAATAAATTTTTATTTCTTTTGATCGAGGATTTATTGTTAAACAAGTAATTAATGAAAAGGATGTTAAATCTTTTTTATAAGATAGATGATACATACCGATATTTAATAAAGGAAAGAAAGGGAAAGTAACTATTGTTAGCTTTATGAGAATTGGGAACTAATAAAACATATGTAGGTTTTGGTATGGAAAAGGAAATAGTGTGTATTTAAATGAATGCAAAGTTTATGGAGGAACAATCATGTTGAATTATGGTGTGAAGATGAAAAAGTTGCTATTAGTGGCAGCTATAATAGTAAGCGTATTAAGTACGGAAAGTATGATGAATTATCATGCGGCCAAAGCTAAGGTGAAAAAAGTAGAACATCAGCCTAAAAATATAATTATGATGGTTATGGACGGAACGAGTTCAACGGCGACAACATTGGCTCGCTGGTATAAAGGGGCACCGCTTACGTTAGATCAAATTGTAACAGGAGGAGTTCGTACGTTTTCGGCGGAATCAGCTATTACAGACTCAGCGCCAGCAGCAACAGCATTAGCAACTGGAAATAAATCAAATTCAGGATATGTAGGTGTATTACCTTCTATTGTAAGTTCGCCTAGCTTAGAGCCAATAAAAGAAGAGGACAAGTTACGGCCGGTCGCAAACGTATTAGAAGGTGCAAAACGTACTGGTCGTGCAACTGGAATTGTTGCTACATCTGAAATTCAGCATGCTACTCCGGCGGGATTCTCGGCTCACCATGTCAATCGCAAGCAATTTGACGTAATTGCGAAGCAGCAAGTATATCAAAATATAGATGTCGTATTAGGCGGGGGAAAAGCGGCGCTGTTACCTATGAAAAGTAATGGAATCCGAAAAGATGGTGAAAATTTAGTAAAGGTGATTCAAAACAAAGGATACGATTTTGTTGAAACGAAAGATGCGTTATTGAACTCCAAATCTAATAAAATTTGGGGCTCTTTCTCACATCATGCTCTTGCGTTTGATATGGATCGTATAGCAACAAACCCAGAACAACCAACACTTTCTCAAATGACAGAAAAAGCAATTCAAACATTATCAAAAGATAAAGATGGTTTCTTTTTATTCATAGAAGGTAGTAAGCCTGATTGGGCAGCCCATGCGAATGATCCAATTGGGATGATTAGTGATATATTGGCATTTGATGAAGCGGTAGCAAAGGCGTTACAATTTGCGAAGAAAGATGGGGATACGATGCTCATCGCTTTAACTGATCATGGTAACAGCGGCATCTCTATAGGGAATAGGAATACGACAAAAGGATACAATACTACACCGGTTTCTGCATACATTGATCCATTGAAAAAGGCGAAAATGACACTTGAAGGAACTATAAATAAACTGAAATCTGATTTATCAAATGTAGAAGATGTAGCTAAACTATACGGTTTGGATAATCTAACTCATGATGAAAAAGAAAAATTAAAAGCGGCAAAAAAGAAAATGGATGTAGGACGAATTCTTACTACATTATTGGCTAATCGTGCAAATATCGGCTTTACGACAGGAGGACATACAGGTGAGGATGTATTCTTACATTCTTATGGACCTCAAAAACCAGAAGGCTTAATCCAAAATACAGACATTGCGAAGACGATGGCGAAAGCGATGGGCTTTAACTTAGAAGAAGTAACGAATAAAATATTTTTAGAGAGTGAACAAGCCTTTAAGAAGATCGGTGCAACTGTAACAGCCAACAAAACCGAAGGAGCAAACCCGTTACTGGTAGTAAAACATAATAAAGTAGAAGCACAATTATTTGGTAACAAAAATATAATTCGTATCAATGGTAAAGGGTATGAATTAAGAAGTATTATTGTAGAGAGTAATGGAAAGTGCTATGTACCAGAAGAAGCAATTCAACTATTTGTAAAGCATTCTCGTTAAAAAATTGCCAACCAGTTAAGCTAACTGGTGGCAATTTTTTGTGTTTATTCTAAATGTAAGTGTTCGAATTGTTTTGTAAAGTTTTCCATATGAGACTGGTATCAATGTTAAAGGGAAAGTATAGTTTTTTCTTACATTAAAAAATTTCGTTTTGTAGAATAAGAAGTTATACATATAGTAAAGTCTAATGGGTTATCAATTAATATTTACGAAAAATATATTAATACTTTAGAATTTCTTTAATGTTCATTATTTTTTATTTAAGGTTATCCGTTATATTTATAA